>DRQB01000022.1 GCA_011330645.1 Campylobacterota bacterium
CACTGAAAATACCGAATAATGTACAGATATTTCAGGATTGTCATCTGCATCCAAGTAAATTTGTTTGAGTTGTGGAAACTCCTTGTCAAAAACCTCTTTAAACTTAGGTCTGAGTGCATGGCAGACATTACAGTTTTCTCCTGAGAAATAGAGCAATACTCCTACTTCTTCTCTTATAGTTTGTTGTAGTTGTTCTAGAGTCATTTTTCTCTCAAATATTGGTTTATCAACAGAATTATAACGCAATAAACAACGAACAACGACTAAAGGTCTCTTTGCCAAACATATCCATCAGTCTTTCATGATCGAGTTTGACATAACGGTGGACTTTTTTGTAGAGATATCGCATGTCATCTTTATGTTCAATGGCATATAAATCTTTTTCTAGGCTTTCAAGATCTAAAATATTCTGTCGGCAACGGTTTCTTTGGATGCGATTGAGTGAGAGTGCTGCTTTTTCATGAAGCAGTCTGCGTTTAATATGGTGCAAACGGTTAAAAAAATGTTTAAGTTCACTCTCAAGTTCTGTAGATGGGCACATCTCAATAGAAGTTAAATAATGCATAAAGCCTCCTTCATAAAGGTTTTTTTCATTATAAAACTTCTAAACTTAAAACAAAATCTTTATGAGGAACAACTCAACTTCTCGTTTTTAAACACATCAGGTGTCACGCCTGCCCATCGTTCAAACTCTGGGTGTTCAGAGTAAGGGTCTTGTGCGATGGTGAACAAATCGTCTACCAGTTTAAAGTCACTCTCTTGCGCTGCATCTATCGCCTCTTGAAGCATATAGTTTTTAAGTACATACTTTGGGTTAGTCTTTAGCATAGAAGCCTGTCTTTCCTTTGTACTCCACGCATCTTCTTGGAGTCTTTCGTCATAGCTGTCTAGCCAGTCATTCATCGGCTTGTGGTAGAGTCCGAGTTTGAGTAAGGCTGTTCTGTCTCCGTCATAATGGCTCAGTGTTCTAAAGAATACCGTGTAGTCCACAGTGAGTCCCTGCAACATACCTAGCAGATGTTTAAACAAATCAAGGTCTTTTTCCTGCGTGACATTTTTTAGTCCTAGCTTTTCTCCCATAAGATAGAGGTATCTTTGGGTGTAGAGTCTTGGGTAGTGATCTAAAACTTTTTCTAACTTTTCAGAATTCACCAATGGGGAAAGTGCCACCATAAGGGCTTGTAAGTTCCAATGTCCTATGTTGGGTTGGTTACCAAAGCTGTAGCGTCCACCTTGGTCGGTGTGGTTACAGATATTTTCAAAATCATAGTCATCTAAAAATGCGTAAGGACCATAGTCTATGGTGAGTCCATGTATGGACATATTGTCTGTGTTCATCACGCCATGCTGAAAGCCTACTGCTTGCCATTCTGCCATGAGTCTAGCTGTCTTACCTACCACTTCTGTAAAAAAGAGCAAGTATTTGTTTGCCTCGTCCATCAAGTGTGGGTAGCTCTCTGCGATGGCATAGTCTGCCAAAGCTTCCAACTCTGCATAACGCTTCTTATGTGCAAAATACTCAAATGTACCAAAACGCACCCAGCTAGGACTCACACGAAGCACGATGGCACCTGTCTCCCATGTCTCTCTATAGACTTTATGATGTGAACCTATGAGTGCCAAAGCTCTGGTAGTCTCTATGCCAAGTCCATGCATGGCTTCAGACATCAGGTACTCACGTATGGAGGAGCGTAACACTGCACGTCCGTCACCAGAACGTGAATACTTTGTCTCTCCTGCTCCTTTGAGTTGCATATGTAAGCCATTGACCGTTCCTATATTAATGGCTCTACCATCTCCAAGTCTAGGTACAAAATGCCCAAACTGATGCCCCGCATAACACATAGCAAACGTATCTGAACCTTCTGCTGTAAACTCACCATTAATGAGCTTTACAAAATCTTCTGTTTGGAGTTCTTCTTCATCAATATCAAGTAATTTGGCTACATCTTTGTTAGCATGTATGAGGTGAGGTTTGACAAGTGGACTAGGCGTTACTCTGTCATGACACTCTGCTGGTAGGTCTAAGTAAGGATTGCTAAGTTTTAATTCGTTTAGTTTCATAGATGCATAGTAGCTTAAAGTGACTTAGGAGTATAATATCGCAATATTTTAATGAAGGATTTTTTATGGGTAGAGCCTTTGAGTACCGTAAAGCAGCAAAAATGAAAAGATGGGGAGCGATGTCACGTATCTTCCCTAAACTAGGTAAAATCATCACTATGGCAGCTAAAGAAGGGGGAATGGACCCAGATATGAACCCTAAGCTTCGTACTGCCATCCTCAATGCCAAAGCACAAAACATGCCTAAAGACAACATCGATGCAGCCATCAAAAGAGCTGCTGCGAAAGACTTGGCTGATATTAAAGAACTTACCTATGATGTCAAAGCAAGTCATGGCGTACAGATGATAATAGAATGTGCCACAGACAATAACACCAGAACCGTTGCCAATGTCAAAGCTATTTTAGCAAGAAATGGTGGAGAGATGCTCACTTCTGGTTCACTCAACTTTATGTTTACACGTAAATGTGTCTTTGTTTTTGATAAAACTGACGAAATGGACTTAGAAGAACTTGAGCTTGAACTGATTGATTATGGGCTAGAAGAGATAGAAGAAGATGTAGAGCCACATGAAGATGGTGAAGACATTAACATTGTCAGAGTATTTGGTGAATTTACTTCATTTGGAGAACTTTCTAAGGCATTAGAAGATATGAACATTGAAGTTAAAAGTGCAAAATTAGAATATATTGCCAATACACCGATTGACTTAAGTGACGAACACATGGAAGAGTTAGAAACACTCATCGACAAACTTGAAGAAGATGAAGATGTACAAACGGTGTTTACAAATATCAACTAAGTTTTTCTCTTAGTACGTAAGGCAGTATTCCTCCATTTAGATAGTATTTTAAATCTACAGGGGTATCTAGCCTTACATGCACCTCAAAGTGTTGTGTACTCTTATCCTCTTTTTGGACAGTAATAGTGAGCACACCACCTGCCTTTACCGCATCTAGCCCCTCTATGCTAAAACGCTCTGAACCATCAAGTC
Organism: Campylobacterota bacterium; assembly: GCA_011330645.1. Taxonomy (GTDB): domain Bacteria; phylum Campylobacterota; class Campylobacteria; order Campylobacterales; family Sulfurovaceae; genus Sulfurovum. The sequence goes on from DRQB01000022.1 coordinate 3,060, forward strand.
CCAAACTCTCTGCCGATACACCCTCTTTAAATTCCAAAGGCAAAACACCCATACCCACAAGATTGTTTCTATGGATACGTTCATAGGAGGTAGCTATAACTGCTTTTACTCCTAAAAGCTGTGTCCCTTTGGCTGCCCAGTCACGAGAAGAGCCCATACCATAGTCATCACCTGCGAGTACCACTAGAGGGATATGTTCTGACCTGTAATGCATGGCTGCATCATACACAAACATCTCTTTTTTTTCTGGAAAATGCACTGTGTACCCACCTTCTTTAGGTGAGACTAGCTTATTTTTGATGCGTTCATTGGCAAAGGTTCCTCGCATCATGACTTCGTGATTTCCCCGTCTTGAACCATAGGAGTTAAAAGCATTTTGTGGCACATTATGTGCCAAAAGGTACTGTCCAGCAGGATAAGATGCTGGTATCTTTCCAGCAGGAGAGATATGGTCAGTGGTTACAGAATCACCTAAGAGAAGCAGTGCTTTTGCATCATCTATATCAGCAATAGTAGAGGCATCTTTTTTAAAATCCTCAAAATAAGGAGGCAGACGTAAATAGGTAGAGTCTTTATCCCAGTGAAAGATAGTATCATCAGGGACTTCCAACATTTTCCAACGTACTTCACCTTCTAAAATATCTGCATATTTCTCTTCAAACATTTGTGGTTTGAGTACCGAAGCGATGATACTGTCTATCTCCTCTTGTGAAGGCCATATGTCTTTGAGGTACACCGCTTTACCATCATTCCCTATGCCTAATGCTTCTTCTTCAAAGTCTATCCACATTTTACCTGCCAGGGCATACGCAACGACCAAAGGTGGAGAGGCGAGAAAATTGGTTTTGATTTGTGGATGTATACGTGCTTCAAAGTTTCTGTTTCCAGAGAGTACCGCTGAGACGATGAGTTCTTTTTCCAGTATGGCTTTTTGTATCTCATCATCTAAAGGTCCACTATTACCTATACAGGTTGTACAACCGTACCCTACTATCTGAAAGCCCAAGGTCTCCAAATGAGGAAGCAAGTCTGCTTCTTTGAGATAGGCTTCTACAACCTTTGAACCAGGAGCTAAGGATGTTTTCACATAGGCAGGTACTTCCAGTCCCTTTTGTACAGCATTTCTAGCCATGAGTCCAGCGCCTATCATCACAGAAGGGTTAGAAGTGTTTGTACAAGACGTAATCGCTGCAATGACCACAGAACCGTCACAGAGTTCTACATCTTTTTTGTTCAGTTTTATTGTTTCACATACTTGCCCGGGGATAATTCTACAGGTGTCAATGGTTTTTTCATCCGATACTGCCATCTCATCTTCAAGCACATTGATACTATGGGTATCTATCTCTCTGCCATAATCACAGGTGAGCATATTGAGAAACTCATTTTTCACATCTTTGAGTGCTATCCTGTCTTGTGGTCGTGATGGTCCTGCGATGGACGGCTCAATGGTATGTAGGTTGAGTTCTATTACTTTTGTGTAGTCTGCTTGGGTACTTGCATCATAAAAAAGACCTTGCCTTTTCAAATAGACTTCTGCCACATCAGCTTCTTTATCTCTGTTGGTAAGTCTCATATAGCGTAATGTCTCTTCATCTACAGGGAAGAAGCCCATGGTAGCACCATACTCTGGAGACATATTGGCAATGGTTGCTCTATCGGGAAGAGAGAGTGCCTGCATTCCCTCACCAAAAAACTCTACAAATTTCTCTACCACCTCTTCTTCTCTAAGCATCTGTGTTACACGCAACACCATATCTGTTGCTGTTGCCCCTACGGGGAGTTTCCCTGTAAGTCTCACACCTACAACTTCAGGGATTTTCATACTGTAAGGCTCACCCAATGCCACAGCCTCAGCTTCTATTCCTCCGACTCCCCATCCCATTACACCTAAGCCGTTAATCATCGTCGTATGTGAGTCCGTACCTATGAGTGTGTCAGGAGAGAGTATCCTTTCTCCCTCTTTTTCTTTCTGTGCTACTACAGTTGCAATGTATTCCAGATTGACCTGATGGACGATACCTGCTCCAGGAGGAAATACACGAATGTTATCAAAGGCTTTTTGAGACCACTTTAAGAGTGCATAACGCTCCTGATTACGTCCATACTCCATACGAAGGTTTTCGCTGAGTGCATCAGAAGTACCAAAGTAGTCTACCTGCACAGAGTGATCTACAATTAAATCAATAGGTACCACAGGATTAATATCTGCAGGATTACCTCCATGTTCCAGCATCGCATCTCTTAATGCGGCAAAATCTACAATACAAGGTACACCCGTAAAATCCTGCATCACCACACGAGAGGGATAAAATGCTATCTCCTCAGCCTTTGTTTGTATCTTTTGCCATTTTGCAAGTTTTTCTATATCACTTAAGGTCACTACTTCACCCTCATAATGGGCAAGTAAGTTTTCTAAAAGTATACGTATCGTGTAAGGCAGTTTGGAAAGTGTAATGCCAAAGTGTGAGGCAATGTCATCAAGAGAGAAATAGGTATAGGTATGAGACCCTATCTGTAAAGTTTTTTGAAATTGGTGCTTAGTCATCTTAAACTCCTTTACGAGTCAATAATGACTAAGATACCTTAATTCTGTGTAATATATGTAGAATCACCTGTCAGGGATAAAACTATTTTCCGTGTTGTTCCACGAAACTCTCATAGTCACCTTCAAAGTCTATTATCGACCCATCTTCGTTGATTTGAATAATTCTATTCGCAAAAGCATCGATGAGCTCTCTATCGTGAGAGACACAGATGACTCCGCCTTTGTAGTTGTGCAGGGCTTCACCTAAAGCTACAATGGCTTCAAGGTCTAAGTGGTTATCTGGCTCATCCATGACCAAAAAGTTTGCAGCGTCCATCATCATTTTACTAAGCATTACACGGTGTTTCTCTCCACCAGAACAGGCATCTATCTTTTTCTTCTGTTCTTCACCAGAAAAGAGCATACGTCCAAGTGTTTTTCTAATGTCATCAATATGCCACTTGACATCAAAACCTTGTATCCACTGTGGTAACTCTTCGTCACCTACTACCAAGTCTGTAGTATTTTGAGGGAAATAACTATAGGTAATGGTTTGTCCCCATTTCATATGCCCGGTATCTGGTTGTATCTCTTCCATCAATATTTTAAGTAGCGTTGTTTTACCCACACCATTTCCACCGATGAGTGCTATTTTATCACCCGCATTTACTTTAAAACTAAGATTTTCAAATACTGTTTCACCATCATAAGACTTTGAAAGGTTTTGGGCATCGAGTATTTCATTTCCTATGTCACGATGTGGTTTAAACATAATAGACGGGTCACGACGGGAAGAAAGTTTAATCGCTTGTACATCTAGTTTATCAAGTTGTTTTTGACGTGAAGTTGCTTGTTTAGCCTTTGAAGCATTCGCCGAAAATCGCTTAATGAAACTTTCCAGTTCTTCTTTCTCTTTGAGTGCTTTACTTCTGTCTGTTTCTGCTTGTTTGGCTATGAGGTTAGCTGCGATATACCACTCATCATAATTTCCTGTAAACTCACGAATATTTTGAAAGTCAAGGTCAAGTATATGTGTCACTACACCATTAAGAAAGTGTCTGTCGTGAGAGATAACCATGAGTGTACCCTCATGACGCTTTAACTCATTTTCCAACCATGAAATGGTTTCCATATCAAGGTTATTCGTAGGCTCATCAAGTAGCAATACATCTGGCTTCAAAAAGAGTACCTGCGCTAGCAAAATTTTAAACTTGTCACCACCTGTGAGTGAAGACATAAGCTCACCATGCTGTTCTACTGGAAACCCTAGAGATTGAAGCAGTTTTTCTATCTTGACATCAGACTCATATGTAGGATCTTCGTCAGCACAGATCATCTCAAGTTCACCCAGACGGTTGTTGACCTCATCAGACTCAAAGTCACCCTCCATGTAGAGTTTCTCTTTCTCTTTTTGTGCATCATAGAGTTTTTTGTTTCCATAAAGTACGGCGTCAGTTAGCGTAAAATCTTCAAAGGCATACTGATTTTGAGAAAGCATACCCAGTTTAAGTCCTGGTTGGAGTTGTACTTCACCATCACTTGGCTCTAGTTCACCGGCAAGAATCTTCATAAAAGTAGACTTTCCTGCACCATTCGCTCCTATAAGCCCATAACGTTTTCCTACATCCATAGTCATATTTATTTTGTCGAAAAGAACTCTTTTTCCATAACGTTGTGTCAAATTTACTGTACTAAGCACATAGTATCCTTATACTTTTATATTATCGGCATTTTAGCATAATGCTCTGAAAATCTGTTATCATTAAATTATGACAAGAATTAGAATTCAGTACAGTGAGGCACTAAATGCCGAATCTTAAAAAAGTCATTCCACTTTTTTTATTCTTATTAATACATGGCTATGCTGATTTCAAAAGTGATTTGGCTGCTAGATATGCCAGAGGGTTGAATGCCATTCTCTTCTTCACCTCCGAAGATATTATCTCTTCAGGACACTATACATTTGATGCCTTAGATGGTTCATTAGATAGCTATTTCTTCCCTTTTTCTTACCCTTTTAAAAGTGACTGTGATGATTACAATTATTATCTGAATGGGAGTGTAGGATTTAGCAATTATAAAGAAGATAATATCAATCTGAACAGAGGAGCCATAGACTCTCTCAAATTACGAACTTATGCCTTTAAAATAGGTGGAGGTACCCGTTTTAATACTTCAACCAATACTGATATTAAACTAGGAGCTGCGTATATTTACAGTCGGGTAGATGGTAGCTATAAAACATCTCAACCTTTAAATCTAAATAATGTGAATGACAAAGCCATTCATACCATTTTTAACAGTATCCAAAACCATCATACCTTCGAAGTGTCTAGTTCTTTTGGGTATCACCCTGTCATCAATGATTTTAAACCCTATACCCGCATAGGTATACGCCATTTCACAACAAAAGCAGATGATTCTTTTGCTAATATCAAAAATATACAATCTTCCATTTCTCAACTCAAAGTAGGTCTTATCACTCCTCCTGTCACAAGCTTATTTGGACTGCCGTTGAGGCTTGAACCCTATGCTTCGAGTATCTTTCTTTCTGGGGATTTGGACAATGCTTTAAATCTTAATAAGTTTTATGTTGTAGGCACAACATTTCGCTTTGGTTCTTACCCCTTGACTTGCTGGGTAGAAGATGTTGCCTCACTTAAAAGAGACTCGATAGATTGGTTAAAAGAAGTCACCTTTGACATAAACCTTGTCAAAGGCGATAATTTTGATGGATTTAATATAGGATTGGGTGTGAAGTTTTAATCGAGTATTTCTATAATATTTTCTATAGGACGACCAATGGCTGCCTTACCATCTTTAATCACTATAGGACGTTCAATCAGTCTGGGGTTTGCTACCATGGCATCAATCAGCTTATCTTCATCACTTTCATCTTTAAGTTTCAGTTCTTTATATATCTCTTCTTTGGTTCTCATAAGCTCTCTAGCTGAGAGTCCCAACATCTTCAAAACTCCTACTAAATCTTCTCTACTTGGTGGAGTATCAAGATATTTCACTACTTCAGCTTGTACACCTTTTTCTTCTAAAAGTGCCACTGCATTTCTTGATTTACTGCATCTTGGGTTATGCCAGATGGTTACATTTTCCATTATATGTTCCTTTATTATGTAATTTAACTATGACTTCATCGACTCCAGTAATGACACTTTCATCTTTACCCTCATAGTCTATGTTTAAAAGTAGATAGCGCACAGCATTAAGACGTGCACGTTTTTTGTCGTTGGCATCGAGTTCACACCAAGGTGCATCTTGGGTACCTGAAATACGAAACATTTTATCTCTAAGGACTTCATACTCAGCATATTTTGCCATGGACTTGTAGTCAAGTTCTGAGAGTTTCCAGCTTTTCAGTGGGTCATCTTCTCTGTCTTTGATACGGTCTTCTTGTGTCTCTTTGGAGATATTCAAATAAAACTTAAAAAAGAGGATACCATCATCGACCAACATCTCTTCTACACCATTGACCTGCTTGTAAAAATGATCATGCTGTGCCTGTGTACAAAAGCCAA
>DRQB01000023.1 GCA_011330645.1 Campylobacterota bacterium
ATCTAAGTTTTTGAGGTAGCCTTTTGCCTGTACCATCCATTCAAAACCATTTTGAATGACGATACGTCCCCCTGTATCATTGTTATTTTCTCTTAGTGTACGTGCCACATCTTTGATGGAAAGATTGTACTGTACCAGTGCATCATTATTGACAGTTATCTGATAGGTAGGTACAAATCCACCAATGGTTGCTACTTCAGAGACCCCATCAACACCCATGAGAGCAAACTTATAGTAGTAGTCTTGTAGTGTACGCAGTTCATCAAGTGTTTTCGTTTTAGATGTAAGCGCATACTCATACGCCCAACCCACACCAGAAGCATCTGGACCAAGAGTGATTTCCATATCTGATGGTAGTTGACTCTGTATGGAAGCAAGCTGTTCTAGTACACGTGTACGTCCCCAATAGAGGTCGGTACCTTCTTTAAAGATGATATAGATGAGCCCATTTTCATAGGTAGAAAACCCACGTACTGTTTCAATATTTGAAATGGCAAGAAACTGAGAAACCAAAGGATAGGTTCCTTGGTCTTCTATAATCTCAGGACTCTGACCTTTCCATGTAATCTGTACAATCACCTGTGGAGGAGAGAGGTCAGGTAGGGCATCAAGTGGTGTGTTTTTCATCGCCCAGACAGAACCCAATATGAGAAAAAGGGTAGTCATAAGGACTAGAAAACGGTTTTTAACACTAAAGGCTATGAGTTTTTCAATCATGGTTAGCTCCTAGTACACACTGTTAATCTGGGCATCTGAGTCCATCATAAAGAGAGCATTGTTTACAATAGTATCTCCTTTATGTAAGCCAGAGAGTACTTCAAACGATTTATTATCAAGAGGTTGTACTTTTATCTCTAGGGGTTCATATTCCCCTTTGAAGTCAGTTGCCAAGAATGCATACCATGTACCATTTTTACGCATAGCAGCTGTTCTTGGAATGACGAGCTTCCTTGTTTTATTTGAAGAGGAGTAGAGTTTTGCATACATACCTGGTTTGAGCATTTCTTCAGAGTTGTCAAGTGTTAACCTCAATGTTGCAGTGGCTTCTTTAGGGTCTAACATAGGGTAAAGTAATGTCTTTTTTGCTTGATACATCCTATCAAGTCCTTTCACTTTTACATTAAACTCTGTGAGCTTATTGATAATTTCGAGTTCATTTTGAAAGAGTTTTGCTTCTATCCATACTTTGGATAGATCAACAATCTGATAAAGTCTTTTTTTATCATTAATATATGAACCTTGATTAATATTTTTTTCAAATACCCATCCAGAACTTGGTGCATAAAGTGTCGTAAGTCTTTTTATCTTTCTGCTAGAACGTATTTCTCTAATTTCTTCTTGTGGGACATTCAGTAACTGTAGTTTCACTTTTGCACTTGCAATCATGTTGGCAGAAGGACGTTTGGCATTAAATTTTATGGCATTGAGGTAGTCTTGTTTTGCTTTATAGACTTCTGGAGAATAGACACTTGCTAAAGCCTGACCTTTTTGTACTTTTTGATAGAGTGTATCGACAAAAAGTTTTTCAACATACCCTGAAAACCATGCAGTAACATCAAGGATACGTGCATCCTCTGCCACAATATACCCATAATTTATTTGTTTTGGTGTTGTCATTGTTTCTATCACTTTTGTGGTTTTAACGTTAAAGAGTTGTTTCACGGTTGAGGGTTTCGCTTTACCCATTGGTTTATTTATCGGTTTTTTTACTATTTTTATAGGTGATTGAGGTACTTTATTCTCTTCGGTTTTTCTTACCACACTCTTTTTGGTAGTCGCCTTCCCTGATGTGCATTTCCCGGCACTACATTTCATTGCTTCATCTGCTAACAATAGTAAAGGTAGTAGCAATACAAGTATATATTTTGACATTATTTAACTCCTGTGAGTGATTTAAGTTTGGCTTGTGTACGCATAAACTCTGCCATGATAGAGATGCGCTCTTCTTCTAATGCTAATTTTTGTTCAAGAGTATTGGTATAGGTCAATAAACTGGCACCTTCTTCAATAGCAGAAGCACTGAGTTCTAGCATATGATTGAGTTGTGGAAGACTTTTATGTTGAATAATATTGTATATACGATATGCCTCAGTAAGTTTGACGTAATTGACACGAATTTCACTGTCTAAAAAAGATTTATAGTCAATGCTTTCACTTTGACTAGCCAGTGCTTCTTTTTGTGCAATCTCTGAATTAAGTTCTTCTGTACCATAAATTGGAAGTGAAACCCCTACAGAAATGGTGGCATAGTCAGGATAATCTGGACGATTAAAGTATCCTACTTTTACATAAGGGTCAGGATGCTTGTCCATATCTATGAGATTTTTTCTTGCACGTGCTACATCATATTTTGCTAATTTCATATGGTATTGAGGGTTCTTTTTGAGTTGTGCTAAATAATAGTATAAAGATTTTGGTTTTTTGATTTTTAAAGTATCAGAAATGTTTTTTATTCTTCTTTGTACTAAGTAATTAAGCTTTTCCTTTTGTGATTTGAGTATAGATATATATCGCTGGGCACGTATCTCAATATTGGAGAGTGAAAGTTCAGCATTCACACTGTCTGCATGACTCATTGCGTCAGTCGCAATGTATTGGGTAAAAAGTTCTATATTTTGTTTGGCGAGATGCATATATCTCTTAAGTATATGTATACGTGCTTCTAACTCTTTAATAGTATAAGAAGTCATACGTATTTTGTAGGCAAGTTCTACTTGTGCGGATGTGAGTGAATGAAAAACAACATCTTTTTGTTCTTGCGCTACTTTTTTACGGGCATCAAGTTTTCCAAACCATGGAAATTTTTGCTTGAAATTGACAGCTTGATACTGCATGCGTTCAGCAGTACGTCCCAGTGGTTTCCGAAATTGTATATCATTAATGGTAAATGAAAGGTCAGGGTTAGCCCATTTTTGACTTTTTTCAATACGCTCATCCATAGACATGAGACGATGTTTGATACTCTTTAAAGAAGGATGTTTCTTCATTGAATATTGTATAAGTTGATGTATACTTTGTGCTTGTGCTATGTTTAGCATGAGAAAAAGTAAAAAAAGTGTACGCATAATGTGAGTCCTGTTTTTAGATTTAATAGATTCTATCAGATTTACGTGCACATAGTGTGTATATCACTAAAATTATGTCTTATTTTAAATTTTTTAATAAAATCTATAGATTTACTTGACAATGAATATCTTTTTAGTTAAACTACGCACAGAATTACCAAGAAGTACTTCTAAAAACCCTAGATGTTTGCATCGGACAAGGGCATTTTGTTTTTGAAATTTAGTCTCCCCAAGAATTGTTAATTTCATCGAAACTAAAATGTTGTAGGCACTAGGGTTTCTACAAGTACTTCATTAAACACAAATCTTAAAAGGAAATATTATGTCAATCAATACCATCTCTGCCTCTTGTCCCATATCAACAAGAAGAGTAGATGCAAATATGGTGAGAATCATTTCTTTTCAAGTGGCACTCTTTAGTGTGGTTTTACTTTTTACCCAAGAGAGTTTGTTTGCAGCAGTCCTTTTATTTGATTTCACAATGAGAACATTGAGATTGGCAAATTTTAGTCCTTTTCATACCATAGGTAAGTTTATTTTGACAGGGTGGGGCATTGCACCTAAGCTTTGTGATGAGTCACCAAAGCGTTTTGCCCTCTATATGGGGTTATCTATTTCCCTGTTATTGGCAGTACTCTTTGTAGCAGGATTAACCAAGATTGCTACATTTATTGCTGTGATACTCTTTGTATGTGCATTACTCGAGACATTATTCGACTTTTGTATAGGATGTAAGATATACTACGCGATACAGTTAATAAAAGCGATGGGGAAAAATGATAGGGATTTCAAGTAAAACAGTTTATGCAGTCGCAGCACTGCAAGAACTAGGAAATATTCAAGACGATAGTGTACTCAAGATAAAAGAGATTGCTGCAAATGCAAACATACCACAAAACTTTTTGGAACAGATACTTTTAGAGTTGAAAAAGCAAGGTTTACTTACGAGTACTAAAGGTGCACATGGTGGATACAAGTTAGCCAAACCACTTAAAGATATCACACTGAAAGATGTGGTTGTCATCTTAGAGGCGGACATTTTTTCTGATATTTGTAAAACAGACCATGAAGGTCTGAAACTCTTTTGGGCAGACTTAAAAGAGAATGTCTCTGCTGTCTTTCAAGTACCACTCTCAGAACTTAGAAACTATCAATTTAAAGCCACACAAACACTGAATTATTCTATATAGGAACAGCGATGAACAACACAACTGATTTTGACTATTTTAATACACTTCTCGTACATAGTGTAGGATCAAGTACAGGACCCATAGCACCAGCTATTATGCCTTCAGCAGCTTTTGGTTATGAAAATGCAGAGGAGGCAGAAGGTATTTTTTCTGCTACTGTGAACAAACCACTTTATGCAAGAGTAGGAAATCCTACCAATGGTAAATTAGAAGGTATCGTAGCCAAAATGGAAGGTGGCCTTGGTGCCATTGCAACCTCTTCAGGAATGGGTGCTATATCCATGGTATGTACAGCATTTTTATCTGCTGGAGATGAGTTACTTTGTATTGGTGGTTTTTTTGGTGGAACCTATTCATTGGTAAATGAAACACTGGCACGTTTTGGTGTGACTAACAGTTTTTGTGAAGTGGATGATTTTGTACATATAGAAGATACGCTTAAACGTGGTGTCAAAATGGTCATTTTTGAATCTGTAGGTAATCCAAGCTTGACACTGCCAGATGTACAACGTATCATTGACCTGTGTAACCAGTATGAGACGGTAGTGATGATTGACAACACGGCTACGCCACTGCTTTTGCGTCCTTTGACTATGGGAGCAGACATAGTAGTGCACTCAAGTACTAAAAATATGTCTGGACATTCAGCGGCACTTGGTGGTGTGGCTGTTTTTAGAGCCGTAAAAGAAGAGGGAGATAAACTTCTTAATCCTAAGTATGCTGATTTACATAAAATAGTCAAAAAGATGGGTAAAAAATCTTTTATACCTATTTGTAAAAAAAGAGCTATCCGTGACTATGGTATGACTGCCAATGCCTTTGGTTCATTTATGACGATGATAGGACTGGAAACTCTTTCTCTTAGGGTAGAACGTGTCAATAAATCTGTTGAGAAGATAGCAGCTATTTTAGATGAAAAGTTACCTGAAGGTGTCAGTGTCAATCATCCCTCACTTCTTTCTAGTCCAGATAATGCCCGTTATCGCTCAGACTTCCCAGATGGTTGTGGACCATTGCTTAGCCTTGACTGTGGTACAAAAGAGAGAGCCTTTGCACTACTCAACAAGCTGAACACTGTCATACTTACGGCAAACATCGGAGACAACAGAACCTTAGCACTTCACATGACAAGTACCATCTACTCTGACTTCAATGAAGAAGCACGCAAGTTTCTAGGGGTACATGAAGGACTCATTAGAGTCTCCATAGGACTTGAAGATCCTGAAACGATTGCAGAGGATTTTTTGCAGGCAGCAAAAGCGCTTTAGTGAATTTTCAGGAGAGTTGTTTTTAAAGTTTTAAGACTGTTATTGTAGATGCTAAAAGGTATATGTTTTTTGTTGTTTTCCATATACTTTATCATCTTCTTTACTTCTTTTACAGATACTTTTTGATGTATTTTGCTATGAAGACACTTTTGGAGTTTACTATTAACCATTTTTTTCTTTAAATCTTGCAGTAGAAGGTAGAATAACACCATAAATGTTAGTATAACAACTACGACTGCAAAATACAAAATATATTCAGTTTTCATAATTTCTAATTCCCTTTTAGTAAATATAAAAACAAGTATAGATAAAAAATATGACATTTTTGTCAAAAATGTCATAGGAAATTAAAAATGTTCTCCTCCAACGAATACTTTAGATACTTCTTTGGTGTGCAACACAGCCCAAAGTGCTATCTCTTCTTCTCTTTTGGGTGCTTCGCGTAAAGTGACTACTGCAAAATCTGCCAATTTCCCAATCTCTATACGACCATTGTTGAGACCTAAGATATCTGCTGCATCTGAAGTGACAGACTTGAGTAGTGATGTGGCTAGTTCTTGAATAGGAATGTCATTATGTAAGAGTATAGCAGCACGCATCTCATCGAAAATACTTAGTGAGTCGTTGGAGCTGAGTCCATCAGTAGCTACAGTAAATGGCAATTTAAGGTTTTCTATAGGTAATCTCCCCACACCTAAATAACGGTTACTTCTTGGACAATGTGCGATAGAGTGTCCTTTTTGTGCAAGGTAGTCAAGTTCAACTTGGTTTGCCTGTACACAGTGTGTAAAATGAGTAGGATAGGTGTCAAAGGCATACATGAACTCTTGTATATTGGTCACAGGAGTCTCTGTGTTAAAGTACTTTTTAAAGAAGCCTTTGAGTTCACCTTCACCATGCTCTAACCACTCTCTTTCTGCTTGTGACTCCAAAAAATGTGCGCAGAGTGGAAGTTTGTGCTCTTTGGCAACATTAACAGCCTTTTGCAGGATAATAGGATGCACAGAGTAGGGCGAATGAATAGCAATTGCAGGGGTAATGTATGAAGACTTTTCACATGACATTGAAGCTTTGACACGCTCCATAAAGTCACCATACAACATATCTGCATACTGCGCATTTGAACCTATGAGTTCATTGAAAAATACGACTCTTTGTGGAGCTTTCTCACAGACTTCAAGTTCATTTCCAAAGCTAGAGATGGCACCAAAAGTAGTGATGCCTGAGCGCAACATGGCTTCACATTCACCCATCATCATAGCATTATCACATGAGCCTACAAGGTCTTCTCTGTGTTCTATCACTGAGTCAAGCCATGGCATAAATGAGCCATATTTGAGAGACGTTTTATTGGCAGAAAACTCTAAATGCACATGGGTGTTGATAAACCCAGGAAAAAGCACAGAGTTTGGTTCTGTTTTAATGATGTTTGCATCAGGATATTTTGTCTCCAGTACCTCTAGAGTACCTACTTCTTGAATGGTATCGGTAAAGGCGACAGCCTGATTGGCTATGAAACCTTTGGGGGTATAGATAAAGTCTGCGTATATTATCTTCATGTGTGCCTCATTTTTAACATATTTAGATAAAATAATACCTAAATATTATAAACAAGGTACAACAATGAAAATAGTAGTAATCCAAGGTCCAAACTTAAATATGCTCGGTATTAGAGAACAAAATATATATGGACCAATGAAATTAGAAGATATTCATGCACAGATGAAAGCATTTGCAGAACAAAATAATGTAGAGATAGAATTTTTCCAGTCTAATTTAGAGGGTGAAATAGTCGATAGAATTCAAGAGTGTATGGGTGATGCAAATGGTATCATCATTAATCCTGCTGCATATACGCATACGTCTATCGCTATACGTGATGCAATCGCTGCAGTGCAGATACCTACACTCGAAGTTCATTTAAGCAATATTTACCAAAGAGAAGAGTTTAGACACACTTCACTGACTGCTCCAGTATGTGCGGGGCAAATCTCTGGCATGGGACCATTTGGTTACCACTTGGCGATGGTAGGAATGACTCAGATGCTCAATGAAGTGAAAATGATGAAAGAACAACAGGCCAAAGCACAACAAAAATAACTCTTATACTCTTCCTCTCCTCCATGAGGAGGAATATAACTTTTTCAAACAAATTTAAAGGTCAGTGATGAATTACATGCTCAAAGACGAAAATGCTATCTATTATGAATGTGGGTATAGCTGCGATAATGCACTTTACATACGTTTAGGTACAGATGCATTTTTCATTACAGACAGTCGCTATACCATAGATGCGGATGAAAATGTAATGGGTGCACAAGTGGTGATTAACGGTGATTTGTATGGTGAAGCAGCGAAGATACTCCACAAACATAAAGTCAAAAAGGTCATTTTTGACCCTAAAGAGTGGACGGTTGCAGGGTTTGAGAAAGTGAGTCAAAATGTGAAAGTAAAGTTCAAGCCAGAGTTGGATTTTTCACATAAAAAGCGTATTATCAAGTCTGATGAAGAGCTCAAAATTATCTCTAAAGCAGCGAAGCTTGGTGCTAAAGCATTTAAACACTTGGCAAAAGAGTTTAGAAAAAATGGTTTTGGTAAAGATGAATATACTTTAACACACATTGCTAAAGGCATTTTGGGTGACTTTGGGAAGTATGAACTTAGTTTTGACCCCATTGTAGCCATTAACAAAAATGCAGCAAAGCCTCATGCTACACCAACATCTACGCTACTGGAAAAAAATGACTTGCTTTTAGTCGATGCTGGACTGAAGTACAAACGTTACTGTTCTGACCGTACACGTACGGTGCAGGCAGATAAATATTTTATGTTTGACACCCATCAAAGTTTTAAACGTAAAAAGATACAAAAAGCCTATGATGTGGTACTCAAAGCCCATGACAATGCTATAGCCAAAGCACGTTCAGGTATGAAAGCAAAAAAGGTAGATGCACTTACGCGTGACATTGTGGAGAAAGCAGGGTATGGAAAGTACTATGTACACTCTACAGGGCATGGAGTAGGGTTAGACATCCATGAAATGCCATACATTTCCACGAAGTCTGATACCATTATCGAAGATGGGATGGTCTACACCATAGAACCAGGTATTTACATACCAGATGAGTTTGGCATACGGATAGAAGACATGGTAGCCATGGTAGATGGAAGAGCAACGGTGTTAGCTAATAAATAGTAGGGAGTAGCAGTGGTAAAGAGAAAAGTATTAGATAAAAATCATACATTGATATTTACCCCACATTTCCCCTATAATACAAGTAGTAAAGGTGGAAAGAAAGCCCTCCTTGGTATCGGTGGGAACATCGGTGATGTATTGCGTCGTTTTGAACATTTGTATGAGTACTTTAAACATTCATCTTTTGTTAGGGTCATAGAAACGGCGCCCATACTGAAAAACCCACCATTTGGGTATACAGAGCAGGAGGATTTTTATAATTCACTTTTGCTTGTTGAGACAAAGCTCACACCACAGGCGTTATTGCGCTATGTGTTACGTGTGGAGAGGCTATTTGGACGTAAACGTTCATTTCAAGATGCCCCTCGTACATTGGATATAGATATAATATTTTATGAAAATGTGACAATGGATACAAAAAAACTAACACTTCCTCACCCAGGATGGAGGAAAAGAAGTTCTGTTTTAATACCACTCTCATATATGAAAGGTAGACTTTAATGATAAACGAGACATTTGTAGCTTCTGACCCTAAGAGTGCCTATGAACTTGCTGTAGAGAAGTATGGTACGAATATATCATTGGTATCTGCTAAACAAATCAAATATGATGACGGTGTACTGCGTTCTGAAATTACTGTAGCCATACCGTTAGAAGTGTATGAAGAAGTTTCTCTTGGTGGTGTTGTACCTAAAGATGATGATGAAGCCTTACTTTCAGAGATATTTGAGCTCAAAGAACAACTGAATCTCATGAAAGATGATATGCATAAAGAAATACAAGATGCAAATCCTGTTGTTTCAGAAGTCAAAGCCTTGTTTATGCGTAAAGGTATTTCAGGATTTTGGTTGGAAAGTATGTTTCAAACACTCATCGGTTCAGAAGTCCTAGAAGATGCAAAATTACTAGCAGCATACTTACTCGAAGAGATAGATGATGCTTTAAAAGTGAAAGAAGAAGATCTTACACATCCTAAAGTGATGATGATTGTCGGACCAACAGGGGTAGGGAAGACGACCACTATTGCCAAACTTGCAGCACGCTATGCCTATTTACTAGACAAACGCTACAAAGTAGCATTGGTGAACTTGGACTCTTTTAAAGTAGGTGCCATAGAACAACTTGCTCACTATGCTGATATCATGCAGATAGAACATATTGTAGTCGATGATGTAGATAACTTTAAAGATACCCTTGAGCGTCTTGAGGGGTATGATGTGGTACTGGTTGATACTGCTGGTATGTCCCCCTATGATACTGAGAAGTTTATACAAACAGTAGAATTTGTGAAAACAGATGCACCTAGAGAAATAGAGGTAAGTTTACTTTTATCCGCAACGGTTAAATACGAAGATATGGAAGATATTTATCAGAATTTTTCTTTTTTAAATCCCTCCTCTGTGATTATCTCTAAGTTCGATGAGACAAAACATTTTGGGACATTGCTGAATTTTATGTTACTTTATAATCTGCCTATGAGTTATTTCGCTACAGGGCAAGAAGTGCCAGATGATTTACTCCTTGCAGATAAAGAATTTTTATTGGAACAATTTATAGGTGATATAGATGAAGGCTGAAACGCAGGCAAATGCACTGGCTTCACTTGTTCAAAAAAAGAAGCATTATCCTGAATATGAACTCATACTCCCTCCCTTTGAAGTGAAGCGGTCAAATCTTAAAAAACTTGAGCTTGGAGATGTGTTGTTAGTGGGGTTAGATACTTTGCCATTGTCTTTACTCTCTGGCAGCCATGTGTGTGCCAATGTGCAGTTAGTGCATGAAGAGAGTATACATAAACTTAAGATAACAAATTTGGAAAAAGACACGCTTCAACAGGAACATACTAAAAAATATGAAACAGTAAAATGCTCTTTTGGAATGCTTCAAAGTAGAAAACTTGAAGTGGGTTACAAAGTGGGTATTGCACAGCTTGATTTACAAAAAGTAAGCCTTTTTGTAAAAGATAAAAACATAGCAGAAGGTCGACTTGTTAAAGTAGATGATGAGATTGCTATAGAGATAACAAAGGTCAATAATGTCTAAAGGAAAAGTGTTAGTAGGTATGAGTGGAGGAGTGGACTCAACAGTCACAGCCATCCTCTTGCAAAAAGAAGGATATGAAGTAGAAGGGGTGTATATGAAATTGCACCATAAGCCTGGCTACCATGAAGAAAATTTTACAAAAGCACAACGTGTGGCAGATTATTTAGGGATAAAAGTACATTTTCATGACCTATCCAATGCATTTAAAGAAGAGGTCTATGACTATTTTGTAGAGAGTTATAAAGAGGGACTTACCCCGAACCCCTGTGTCATGTGTAACCGTACCATTAAGTTTGGTAAGATGGTAGAGTTTGCCGATGAAGTAGGTGCCCAGTTTGTAGCTACAGGGCATTATATCAAGTGTGATGGTGAGTTTATTTATGCAGCAGAAGATGCCAATAAAGATCAGAGTTACTTCCTATGTGAAGTCAAAAAAGAAGTGTTGCCTAGACTTATATTTC
>DRQB01000024.1 GCA_011330645.1 Campylobacterota bacterium
AAAAGAAATCAGTGAAGATGAGTCTAAAAAAGCACAAGAGCAGATTCAAAAACTTACCGATGAGCATGTCGCTAAAATAGATGAAGCTTTCAAGGTAAAAGAAGCTGACATCCTCAAGGTATAATGATGAATGTTGAACAGGTTTACAAAGATGCCAATGCTCTACTTGATGGGCACTTTCTTTTAGCTAGTGGCAATCACTCAAGTCGCTACCTACAAAGTGCTAAAGTAATGGAATACCCTAAAAAGGCTGCTTTACTTACGGATGCTCTAGCTAAAATGATACACGATGCTGGAATAGATGTAGACTCTGTATGTGCCCCTGCACTTGGTGGAGTTTTAACAGGGTATGAACTTGCACGATCTTTAGATGTACGTTCTATCTTTGTAGAAAAAGATGGTGAAGGCGGTATGGTGTTACGCCGTGGATTTGAAATAGAGCAAGGGGAAAAAGTGATTATCTGTGAAGATATTATTACTACCGGTGGCTCTGCACTTAAAGCGGCTAAAGCTATAGAATCATTAGGTGGAGAAGTGGTTGCCTTTGCTTCTCTTGCCAACAGAGGATTTTGTAAACGAGTCAATGGAAATGACACCGCAAAAGCAGAATGTGCATTACCAGAAGGAATACCTCTTTTTGCACTTGATGACTTTACTTTTGAGATGTATGCCCCAGAAGATTGTCCTCTTTGCAAAGAAGGAAAATCTGACGCAATCAAACCAGGAAGTAAAAGCTAAATACTTTTTCTTCCTATCTCACTCTCCAAACCACAGCACAGTGCTCAACATCTATATCGGTCTTTCGTGGCTTCATTGTAAAACTTTCTATCTCACAGTTGTCTACATTATATTTGTCATTTAATGCATCAATACTGTCTTCAAGTTCATACTCTAAGGCTTCTATATCTGATTGGATACCCACCATTCTCTCTTGAGCTCTAGACATGTCACCACGTTCTTTTAAGATATTGCTCCCTTTTTTAAAAGCACGCCCTATTTTCGTCGGACTGCTACGTCCAAAAAGTGCCCCTAGTACTGCAATACCCGTTTCTATCATAGAGGATGTCGAATCGGCTGCTTCTTTTTCTACACGCTCTTTAGCACGGGAAAGTCTAGCTAGTAAAGTTTTTTCTTTTTTCTCAAAGCGTGTTTGGAGTTTTTCTATCTCTATTTCTTTTTTATCGTTCAAAATGTCTTGAATCCTTACCCTAAAATCTGATTCGGATTCATCTACTTTCGACTCAAGTTTTGGAGACTTACAACGTAATAACTCTAAGTTTTCTTCTCTGTAAAGTGACGCTTTAAGTTCTCGTATCGCTTTTTTAAGTCCTTTATCTTCCAAAACAACTTTAGGAAGTGCTTGAAATTTTGCTTTACTTGGTGCAGTCTGAGGATAGTTCTCAAAACTTTCTTCTTCTTTCCTGGACTCTTCCCAGTCAAGACTCTTCTGCTCGGCAGCCAAAGGTAAAGAAAGTACCAAGTCTCTCTCTACATCTATACCTTTACGCTGATTGTAAAAATGTACTTTTGCTAGCGCACCTAATGTGGGTGCAAATTCATTTCTTTGACTTGCATCCAGTTCAAAATACTGGCTAATCGAGTCATCTATCTGCTGCAAGCTCTCTAGTTCACTCTTTTTTTGTATCATAGTATCAACAGTTTCTACTTCTATATTTTGTGCTTCTTTCTGCGCTTTCATTAACGTACTTATTTCATCACGTTTCAGTGGTCCCTTTAAGTAAGAGAGTACCCATCGTGTTGTAAAGAGTCTAATGTCTTCCAAATGTGCTGACTTGAGGAAAAAAGTTCTTTTTTTGAGATTTGCCAATAAGGTTTTTATCTCTTTTTTATCATAACTCGCACCTACTTTCCCCCCAAGCCCATCTATCACACGTTCGATGTCTTGTGTGGTCTGTAACCTACCGATGAACCATGTTCCAATGTTAGAGAGCCCTTTATAGTCTAAATCTACAGGGTTTTGTGTACTCAGTACCACACCCACACCAAATGCTCTAGCCTGCTTAAGAAGTAAAAGCATTGGCTCTTTACTTGGTGGATTTTTTGTCGGAGGGAAGAAGCCATAAATCTCATCCATATACAGAAGTGTTTTAAGTGCTGATGTACCAGATTGTCTACGCATCCATGCAATGTATTTGTTCAGCAAGAGGGTTACAAAGAACATACGTTCATCATCATTGAGATGCGAAATAGAAAATATAGCTATCTTCGCTTTTCCCTTTTCATCATAAAGAAGTTTTTGAATATCTAAATTATCTCCCTGCATCCAAAGTGAAAAAGAGGGGCTGGCTAAAAGTGAGTTGAATTTCGTCGCTAACTTAAAACGTGCATCTTGTGGATAAAATGCATCTAAAGGTAATACCCCTATCTTGCTAAAGCTAGGCTTTATGATTTTCCCTATGAGGCTCTCGATACTCATATCTTCATTCTTAATCCATGATTTGGTAATAATTTGTGCTAAGAGAATGTACTCTTTTGACTCAAGTGGATCGGCAACAATCCCCACCAATGAAAGCAATGAAACGGTTGTACTTTTCAAATAAGACGTAAAGGTATCACTGTCTTCCATGACTTCAGACGGAGGCGTATCTAAAGAAGACATCACGTTAATGGCAACCCCCGCAGAAGAGCCTGGCGTATAAATCGTTTTTTTTACAGCTTGTAGTTTGGCTGCACGTTCTGTACTTTGTCCCCATGATTCTATACCCTCTTTCCACATGGTGGCAATTTTTCTGGCATAAGATTTGACATCTTTCTCTTTTGCTCTGGCTTCATCTTCAACCCATGGTTCAAAAGACTGTGCATCATACTGGGCATCGACTAAACATAAATTACCCATATCCCCTTTAGGATCAATAATAATCGAAGGAATATTATCTATAGCCGCCTCTTCAATGATATCTACACCAAGACCTGTTTTACCAGAACCTGTCATCCCTATAATGGCTGCATGCGTAGTAAAATTTTTATTTTTGAGCAATGTCAATGCTTCTGTGGCTTCCTGTGTTTGCTTATCTACATCTTTACCCAGATAAAAAAGTCCTAGTTTTTCATATATTTCTTGCATATGTATCCTTCTGTCTTATTTACTGTACTCCTACAGACTGTGGTTGACCAAGAGGTTGTGTATTATTTACCGGTGTGCTACCTGACTGTGTATTTACAGCATTGCCATTTGAAGTGTTTGTTCCGCCCTTTGGCTTCACATTCTTTTTAGGTGGAGGGACAATCGTGCCATTGGGTAATATTTTGGAGCCATCTTTAAATATTTGTGTCCCATCAGGAAGTATCTTTCTGCCATCACGCATAATCTGTGTCCCATCTGCTAAAACCCTCAAGACAGGATTTGTAATACCTTGTAGCATAAAACTGATAGGTTCTTCCCCTTGCTGACGTAAAAATACAAGGACTTTGTCCTTTTGCTGATAGACATCAAATAAATCAATGTCTGGCATCACTGAGTCTACTTCAACTCTATCTTCAGATTTCAGAGGTAACTTATACGTATTTCCCTCAATACGTACTAGGGTATTTTTGTTTTTCAACACAACCCAACATACTTTTGCTACAGGTAAATTATAGAGTGAATTTTTAGTCTCCTCTATGCAAAGTCTTGTAAACTCATCTTTTTTTATCTCTAACTTGCCATCAGAACTTAAAATATCTAAAAAAAGTACTTTACTTGCTTGGGTGACTTGCTTTGAATTTTTCAAAGCTGTAAGGAGGTGTTCATTGGACTTTCGCATCATATCCACAACAGAAAAGAGTGGTACCAAAATAATACCAAGCAAAGCGATAGAAACAAGAACTTCTATAAGGGTAAATGCTCTACGCGTTTGCATCTAATTAGCCATCCATAAGACCAACACGGATTGCCTCTTCATAACTTGTCGTTCCATCAAGAAGCATATCTCTCAGTTTATCCGCGATTGTTTTCATACCATGTGCTTTCATCGCTTCTCTGACCTGATGGTCATTAAATCCATCTTTCATCATCTCTTTGACTTTGTCATCAATCACAAAAAGTTCTCCAATGGCTTGTCTTCCTTTATAGCCAGTAAAATCACACTCTTTACATCCTACTGCCTTAAAGTAAATGCCATCACTAGGCACATCAATCTCCTCCATGGTTGCAGAGGCAAGTTTTGTTTCTTCTTTACAATGTGTACATAACTTTCTAGTCAAACGTTGTGCGAGTACTCCCAAAAGGGTAGAAGAAATAAGGAAATTTTCTATCCCCATATCCATCAGACGGCTGAGCGAGGATGTTGCATCGTTGGTGTGTAGTGTGGAAAGTAAAAGGTGCCCTGTTAGGGCAGAACGTAATGCAATATCTGCTGTTTCGGAATCACGAATCTCCCCAACCATAATAATATCAGGGTCTTGTCTGAGGATAGAACGCAGTCCTGCTGCAAATGTGAGTCCTACTTTTGTATTGACTTGTATTTGTGAAATATTATCGGCATTGTACTCCACTGGATCTTCTACTGTGATAATATTTTTATCCGGTGTGGCAATGTGCTGCATACAGGCATGTAAGGTAGTAGACTTACCAGACCCTGTAGGGCCAGTAACTAGTATCATCCCATGTGCATGGTTAAGAAGTTTGTAGAGGTCTTTGGTAATATCATCTGCAAAACCAAGCGACTCAAGTGTAGGAATGTGTTCACTCTGTGAAAGGATACGCATGACCACTCTCTCTCCATGGTAAGTAGGTAAGATAGAAACCCTCACATCAATGCTCTTTCCCGAAATACTTAACTGTGTTCGTCCATCTTGTGGCACTCTTTTTTCAGAAATATCAAGATTTGAGATGACTTTAATACGGTTAATGACCAAATTAACAATGGTTTTATCTAAATCTAAATGCTTTTTCAGTGCACCATCCATACGCAAGCGTACTTCACCTTTACGTTCACCACTCTCTATGTGAATATCACTTGCCCCTTTTTGTAAAGCTTGGAAGAAAAGAGAATTGACCAATTTGATAATAGGCGCTGATTCTTCAGATGAGAGCAAGTCTTGTGAATTACGGATAAACTCAAGTAAATCAGACTCTACTTCGATCAGTTCATCTGAAGTGGTTCCCATATCTTCAAAATCAGAACCTGTTTGGATTTCTAAAAATTTATTTTTGAGGCGTTCAAAACTCTCTGCATCCACAATACTGATAGGATATTCTAAAGAGAGTTTTGAAAAATAGTTCAGCGCATCACCAAGGGTTGCTTCTTCAACAATGGCTGTTTTGACACCATCTAGTTCAGAGAAGAGAAGCGCATGCTTAATCGCCAATTTGTGATTAAGCTCATCTTCCCATAAAGGTTCTAAATTAACATCTTGAAGACGAGGGAAAACCATCCTCTACTCCTCATTCCATACATCTGTATGCATATGCTTTGGCATACGTTTTCGACGTATTCTTTCACTCGCAGGTACAGTACTCTTTGTCCCTACATCTTTTGTACCAGATGCTTGTTCTAATCCTCTTCGTACAAAAGTATTGTATCGTGTTTGGATGTCTTCGAGTTCCACCAAAGCAGAACGTAAACGCTGTAAGTCTCCACTTTTTCGTACAATGTAAGGTGTAAGATAGATGACCACGTTGATCTGCGTATCCACGTCAGCATCAGAACGGAACAGTTTACCTAAAACAGGTATTTCTCCCAGTACAGGTACCTTAGTAGAGTTTTTACCTCCCGCACTTTTCATCAATCCACCCAATATAATCGTTTCACCATTATTCACGATGGCATTGGTTGTGACTTTACGCTTCGTTGTTGTTGGTCTATCAGCTGAAGCACTTGAACCAGGAAGGATATCTTCTATCTCTGCTTCTACTTCTAACGTTACTTTGTTGTTACTTGAAAGTCTTGGTTTTACTTTTAGCGTAATCCCTATGTCTTCTCTAGAGTAGTTGTTAATGATATTGCCTTGTCCTTGTGTAGACTGCTGTGCTTGGGTCAAGATGGACTGTGTTTGTCCCACCTGAATCGTCGCTTCTTTATTGTTGGTACAAAGCACAGAAGGTTCAGACAAGACATGTGCAGCTCCACCTTGTTTAAGGAGGTCAAACTTAGCACCCAAAGCAAATACTTGGCTAATGCCATTGTCAAATTGGAAAGGACGCTCATTGGTTGTAATAGTACTACCATTTTGTAAGACCTGTGTTGATGTATTATTTAAAAATCCTAACAAATTTTGTGAGATATTCAGGGAAGATGCTCCTAAGTTTGCTGCCGCAGAGAAAAGCCCTCGGGAAGTAATCTTCCCACCTTCAAATCCATACTTTACACCTATTTGTGCTGCTCTATCTGTATTAATCTCCACAATACGTGCTTTCACATAGACTTGTGCCTGAGGCACATCTATTTTTTTTACCGTTGCTCGTATATTTTTTATCTGTTCACCTGTAGCAAGGATGATGAGAGAATTTCTCTCTACATCAGAGACAACCATCGCTTTTGAAGGAGGTTTGCCTCCTTTTCGTGGTTGTTTTACTGCCACAGAATTCATTTGGGAAACCAATTTGGAAAGAATTTTTTCCATCTCTTCCACATTTGAATTTTGTAGCTTAATCACATACATTTTTTGTGTTTGGTCTTCACCTTTTAAATCAAGCTGTTTAATATAACGTATCATGCGATTATTATTTTCTGCTTTTCCTACCAAAATAATAGAATTGGTTGCTTCATCTTTAAAGACATCTACTTTTTCACTCTCTATGGTTTGAGGAAAAAGTTTTTTAGACATACTTTGTGCATTGGTAAATACATCTTTCACGGTAGAGTTTTGTAAATGTACAATGGTTGATTTTTTATCACCCCTTGATTCCACTGCTTTGATAATTTTGGCAATGGCACGAAGTGTTCTTGGATTTGCCGTAATGGCGAGTACATTGTTTTCTTTAAACGATATAACTTTCGCATTTTTATGCAACAATGGTTTTATTTTGGCACGCATCACGGCGGCATTGGAAGTTTTGAGTGGGAACATGACTGTTTTCATCGTGTCACCATCTATGGTACTCCCGACATCAAGTCCTTCCCCTGCAGCATTTGCAGCTTTCACTACTTTATAGTATTCTCCTTGATCAATCAAGGCCAATCCCTTACCACCTAAAATCGAGTTTGCCAAAGAGAGCAGTGAACTTTTTTTGATAGGTGTGGCAGAAACAAAATTGATCTTACCCTTGATATCACTCTCTATCAAAATGTTTTTATGTGTAATCTTAGAAACCATTTTTATAAAATCTTTCACAGAAAGATTTCTAAAATTCACATCAATCTTCTCTTCTTCTGCATGTAGCCCTATGGACAATATAAGCAATGCGCTCAATAGTATTTTAGTTAATTTCATATTCTAACTCCATTTCTTCTTTACCTCTTTGAATCACCAAGGTGAGGTTATCAATATCTTGAATGTTTTTATACACACCGAAAGCTGCATTATAGCTATTTATCTCTTGCCCGTTGATGGATTTAATCACATCATCTCTTCGTATGCCAAGTTTAGCAAAAGGAGAATCTTTACGCACAAAAGTAATGCGGAATCCAGCCAAATCTTTACCTTTTCTTACTTCCCCTATGCCTATGTTTTTATAGATGTCATCCATATTTTTTGCATAATGGTCAAGGAGAGAACGGTCGATGATTTTATGATCCCCAGCATCTGCCACATCACCCTTTGGTGCAGCACTTTTCGATTTTGGCCCTGTTGTACTTATTGTTTTCACTGCGCTTATTCCTGATGATTTTTCTTTCACCAAATATACTTTATATGTTTTAGATTGTTTCGAAAAGGTTGCAAAATTATTGCCTGCACCCTCAAGCACAAAACCATTGATATTTTCACCTCGTGACAGTACCTTTGTCTTAGACTTATATGCGGCGGTCACCACAGTGGCATCTGATGCATTGTAAATGGCTAAAAGTTTGATTTCCTTGATACTTCCAGCTTGTTTTACTGGTCTTTTCACGGTGTTTGTCACAGGTGCCGCTGCTTGGTTTGGCGTAAGTTTCACTCTATAGTAGAGTGCCTTACTTCCTTTTCGGGCAGCTTGGTCTACACCTGTTGTCGGAAGCCAAAGTACCTCAACCACAAACCACAATATTTTGATAAGAAGAAAAAGAACCAACACTCCAAAGATACCTTTAAATACTTCTGGCTTAAAAAGATGTTTCATAGTACCATCCTTTCTCGTCTTGCTTAAGTTTAGGAGTAAGCATCTCGATACCTTTGCTTTCATTAAAGTCTACGCGCAATGTTTTATCGGCTAGGTTGACTCCCCCGTTTAACCCACCAAAAGAACCGGTTGCTTCTACATCAATATAGAGTGGATTCCAAAGTGCATACGTCACAGTTGCATCTTTTGTGTGAGTGGGTGCTATGTTTTTCAACGAATCATCCAAGGTAAGATTCTCAACTGTGACTTTGGTATAAAACAAGACTGTGAAAAAATGTACCTTTTCCACATTTGCGAGCTTAATCCCTTTGGCATAAACATCTGCTTGATTGATAGTGAAAGAAAAAATGCCTTCATCCATACTTTTTTCATTGATTTTGATAGCATTTTTAGCAAGTTCTTCTTCTAGTTTATAGTAAAGTTCCTGCTTGGGCATCCATAACAGTAGCGCAAACCAAATCACCGCCAAGGTGATGAAAATCTTTTTTACCATTTGCATTTGAACTCCACATTATAGTTTGCGCCTATTTTTTGTATGTCTAACAGACGTATTTGCACAGGCAGATTTAAAATCTTAGTTGTGAGCTTGTTGAGTTCATTGGCACTGAGTCCTGTGTAGCTTGCTGTGAGTTTTTTGCCCTTTTTGCTCCACTTCACCTTCGAAGCAGAGATGAGTGTTTGCAGTGCAGCAAGTTTTTTACCTGTCTTTTTATTGGCCCATACTTTTTTAAGGGCTATCACTTCTTTCAGTTCACCTAATGCCGTTTGTGTTTTTTGTATGGCTTGTGCTTGAGAAGTAACTTGTGTATGTTTATAGGCATATGCGCCCAACATTATGACAAATGCGACCAATACGATGAGTTCATTTTGATACTGTTTCCAACTCATAGTGTCCCCTCTATGCGCAAGTCTGTACTGCCTTTGACTTTTGCTGTATTGTAATGCGCTTTTTTAGCAAGTGCTTTAACCCGTTTGGCAACCTCTGTATTGGCACAAGAAAATTGTGCTTGAAAGCCTTTTTCATTGACCTGTAATGCAGTGAGTGTTACTCCCTTAAAAATCATGCCAGCAAATGCTTTGATGGCATCCCTTTTTTTGCGTTCTTTTGTATCTACATTACGGTACTTGTCTACAATGCCCTGACGGGCATAGCTACTTTGTAACGCAGGGTAAGAAGTATATAAACTTTCTAATTCTTCCAAAGCAGATTCATTTTCTCCTCCATCACGAGAACCTTCCACCAAAAACATCCCAGCAAAAAGAACAAAAACTGCTGCAAGAGAAAGTGCTTGTTTTTGTGTGATAATGGAACGTGACCCTCCTTGGAGTGAGACACCTCCTTTAGGAGTAAAACTACTGTCAAAGGCTAAAGTTGGTTTTTCTTCACTTCCTAATGCCATACGAGGTACAAGTACTACCGTATCGTCTAGCACAACCAATGCTTCTTTTTCATTGAGTGCAAGGGGTGCAGTAAACGCATGCACGGCTTGCTGAGCAAAAAAGACTTTAGAAACCTTGTCTGCTGTTAAACCTTTACTCTCTAAAAATGCCGTAATACGCTCTAAATCATAAGCAATAAATACCCATGTCTCTTCCTCTTTCATCACCATATACTGATAGTGACCACCCTCTTCAAGAAGCCCATCAAAAAGTGAAGGCGCTATCTTTTTGGCTTGATATGCATACTTCACAGGGAGTGACTCTTTTTTAAGTGTATAAAATTGTGGTGTCAATAACACATTGACACTTTCATCTAAACTTACACTTTCCATAGAGGTATGTACAAGAAGTAACTTTTTATCTTTTCCCATAAAATTCAAAATGTTTTGCCTCTCCTAGAATATATTTAAATTTGAACTGATACGGTCTTTTTCCGCTGCTAAAAGAGACCATGCATTCACTTTGTTCTAAAAACTTCTTCCCAACAATGATATTTTGTCTACTCGCATAGTTTCCACCATTGTTATTGACAAAAGATTTTAAACTACCTTTTTGAGGGTCAGAGAACCAGTCTCGTACTGACTGTAAATCAATGTCAAAGAGTAAAGATATCAGTTCAGGTGAAGCATACTCTGCATCTATCTTTGCTGCATTACTGGAAAATGTAAAATACTTTTTCCAAGGTATACGACTGGCCTTAGGGTCATCAACTTCCAGTTGATAGCGACTGACAATTTGCGCAAATTGTTGATATGATATGATACCGTTTTTTTGTCTGAGTCTGCTGTAGGATTTTTTTACAAATTTTTCTTTCCCCCCTGTGGCTTCAGCTAACATCTCTTGAAGTCTGGAAGCATCTTCTAAATCATACTCTTGCGCCAAAGTATCGAAGAGTGTTTGTGCAAAAGTGTATTGTGCACGCATGCCTTCTTGTCCTTCCTGTGCGAGCCAGTTTACATTGACCCCATTAGAGAGAGGCTGACAACGCAACATCATTTGAAACCTACCATCGGGAGAACGTAAAGGCACAGGGAATCTATAGAGCGTAGAAAAAAGTGTGTTTTTCTTTTTAAACTTATCAAAAACAGAAGTGATATCTGCATAATAGACATCTGCCTGTATCATGGCTGTGGTATCTGCAGAGTCGTGTTGTACCTCTTTAAAATAACTCAAAAGTACCATGGTCAAGGCGATAATAATAAGTAAAACAGAGAAGGTTACCATCAAGGCAAAACCACGTCTATGTGTAACAGTTATACCTTGTATCTTTGTTTTATCCATCTAAAAGCTCTATTAAAGTAAAATTTGTAAAATTAAATCATAAATTATATTTTTGAAATATTATACCAAAGCAAACTAAAGGATGCACATGCATACAAATAATGGACTTAGAACAGGTTTCTCACTTATAGAACTTCTTATTGTTATCGTGATACTTGGAGGACTGATGGCTGTGGTAGCTCCTGGGCTGATGGACTCCCAAAGAAAAGCAACAAGAAATACTATGTGTCTTTCTATGAATGACCTCAAAGGCCGCTTTGAACAGTTTGAACTAGACAATGGTACGCTGCCAGATACAGAAGAGGGTATGCAGGCACTTCTTGCAAACCCTGATACAGATAAATACCCTAACTACCCTGTTGTACCGTACTTGAAAAAACCTAAAAAGGATGCATGGCATATGCCTTTTGTCTACATCAAAAAAGGTTCAGGTATGGAGATTATCTCTTTTGCTGCGGATAGAAAAGAAGGTGGAGAAGGCTGGGACAAAGACATCCTACTTAGTGAGTGTAACAAATAATTTTTCATGTCTCACACGAAAAGAGCTAGACTACGTCAAGGGTTTTCACTCATAGAACTCCTCATTGTTGTAGTCATTATCTCTTTGGTGTATGCCATAGGATTTTCCAACTTCAAAATACGAAAATCTGAACCCAAAGCCCTTACGCCTCTTAACCTCAAAGAAACCATTGTAAAGTCTGAATTTTTCAATGGGCATGCCACACTCATGTGTGTTGATAAATGCCGTACCTGTTACCTTAGAGAAGATGTCTCTGCTCCATTTAAAGCCTATGCAAACAAGATAGACCTCAGCAATATTAAAGCCTATGGCATCGATGAAGGTGACCGACTTCAACGTATAGAATATGAACGCTATAATGATCAAAAGATTTGTCTTGTGATGGACTTCTACAACAACGGAAGCTCCACACAAATCATACTCGAAAACAAAGAAGGTGCCTACTTCCTGCCTGCTTTTTTTGGTGAACCCAAACGTTTTGACTCACCAGAAGATGCAAAAACCTACTGGCTCAAACAAAGTGATAGCGTCTCAAATTCTGGAGATTACTACTGATGAAAACGTTACGTCCTGCCTTTACCCTCATAGAGATTTTGATTGCTGTTTCTATCTTGTCTGTGGCGTTTGTCTATGTACTTAAAGTCCACAGTGACAATGCCAAATATATCGTCTATCTTTCAGAGAGAAATAAACACTCTTTGGAAGATTCTCTTTTTTTGGGTACCAATATTTTACGTTATCATAAAGATAAAAAAACAGCCTATGACATACTGGAACGTTATGTCAAAATCAAAGAAGATGAGAGTCGTACCATCCTCAAAAAAACAAGCAGAGAGATTTTTATCCCTGAAGAGATAAAAATCATCCCTCCCCCAGAAACACGAGGACCTACTGCCCTTGTCAATGAAGTCAAACTGAAAGACAAACACTCAGCCAATTATTGGCATTTTAAAATACAAGCATTTTAAAAATCTTTCACCGTCCTAGAGGAAGTTTTAATAAAGGCAACAAAAAGCCCTAGCCCTGTAAGCATCAACAGGCTGTTGCCCAGTAAATCATGAGACCAGTAAAAGTCTGCATGTCCCTCTCCTGTCTGGGTCACATACACTACCAGTAAGATGCGTACCACATTTACCACAGAGAACAGTACATACCCTATGCCCATCCAGAGTACTTTATGCCATATCTTAGAGGGATAAGCCAAAATAGAAGCAAACAAAAAGAGTACAGGTATCACTCCATTACAGGCTTTGTTAATGATGATCTTATAGTGAGGGTTTATCCAGATATCAACGCCTTGCAGTTGTTCGGGTTGTAAGAACATATTTAAGAAATACAAAGTGAGTTTCGTTTGCCCTTCATTGAGCAAGTCAGAGACCGCTGAAGTGGGTGCATAGAAAAACACAAATAAGAGTGCTAAAAAGAGAAAATATAGGGCTACAAATTGTTTCATAAAGAGACTATAACAAGATACAGCTAAAAAAGTTATAATACTGCTAATTGATAATAAGGACTTCACTCAGATGCTTTTTAAGTATAAAGGTTTTGACAAATCAGGTAAAAAGGTTAAAGGGACTGTAGATGCCTCTTCTGTAGAAGAAGCCGGACAGAAACTTAAAAACCGTGGTATTTACCATGAAGGACTTAAGCCAACCAAAGAGTTTTCACTTGAAGCTTTTTCAAAACGTCAAATGCCAGGGGATTTACTGGCTACGTTTTCTAAAGAACTCTCTTCCTACCTTAATTCAGGGATGACCATACTTACCGCCATCAAACTCCTTGAGAACCAACATGAGGGAGAAAAACGTTATGTCTCTTTTTTAAACTCAATCAAAACCATGATAGATGAAGGAAAATCACTCTACCATGCACTCAATACTCAAAAAGTGTATGCCCTTCCTGACTTCTACTTGCAAAGTCTTAACGTAGCAGGACAAAGTGGTAAGATGGTCGAAGTACTCACCAATATGGCAAACTTTTTCTCTGCACAGAACAAAGTCAAAAAACAAGTCAAAGGTGCTATGATTTACCCTAGTGTTATTTTTGTGGTTGCCATTTTAATCATCGCCTTTTTGCTTGTCTCCGTCGTACCTGAAATTACCAAAATCTTTGAAGACACAGACCAAGCATTGCCTCCCATCACACAGTTTGTTGTCAATACCAGTGATTTCCTTATCGCGCATTATGTTGCTATTTTAGTGTCTCTCATCGTCGCGGTGATTGTCTTTAAACTTGCCTATGCAAAAATAGATGCCTTTCATAGAGTTGTCGATGCATGGATGATGAAACTGCCTCTGATAGGCACACTCATACAAAACCATGAACTGGGACGTTTCTCTTATATCCTTTCTCTCATGCTTAGTTCTGGTGTAGCCTACGCTCAAGCTGTACAACTTGCCAAAGCCACCTTTGGAAACTATGGACTTAGAGATCTTTTTGACAAAGCTTCCGTGAAAGTTGTAGAAGGAAATAAACTTTCAAACTCTTTACAACTCGTACGTGGGGTAAAACTCAAACGCAATTTTATGCAGACCCTTGCACTAGGAGAAGAGTCCAGTGAAGTCGCAGAAGTACTTAGCAATACCTCTGCTCTCTATGCCGAGGAAAATGATGATAAGCTTAAAATACTACTCAGTCTTCTAAACCCTTTTATGATGCTTCTTATTGGTGGTTTTGTGGGTGTGATTATCGCAGCGATGATGCTCCCAATTTTTACTATGACACAAGGATTACAATAAATGACACATCTTACAAAAATAACACTTCTTTCGCTACTGCTTTTTCGCCCTCTTTTTGGAGACATCATTGGTGGAGAGGTTTCTTTAGGATACTATAACCATGCACCTAGTGGGAATGCCCTCTATACGACTCCCCTAACCGGCACAGCAAGTTCTGCTGACTTAGAAGATACCTTAGGATGGAGTGATGCACAAGATGTATTCCTCAAAGCCTACTTTGAACACCCTTTACCTTTTATCCCCAATGTAAAACTAGGATTCACCAAACTTTCACATGACGGAACAGGGGCAGCTTCTCTCTTTTCATGGGGGGACATCGTCAACTTCTCAGGAGAGATAAACAGTCAGTTAGACTTACGTATGACAGATGTGACACTCTACTACGAACTGCTTGACAATTGGATAGAATTAGATGCAGGACTCACGGGAAGATATCTCAGTGGAGACATCCAAGTAGATACTGTGCTGGAAAGTGAGAACGTAAGCTTTTCATCATGGATTCCTATGCTCTATGCCAAAGCACGTTTTAACGTGCCTTCTACAGACTTCTCTTTACAATTTGAAGCCAATGGTATCTCTTATCAAGGTGCTACCTTTTATGACTATGAACTCTCTGCACGCTATACACTCGCAGTAGGTCTAGGGCTAGAAGCCGGATACAAAGCTTTTCATGTAGACAGCGATGACCTAAGTTCAGGACTTGAATCCAATATGGACTTCACCGGAGCCTATGCTGCTGTGGTATGGGATTTCTAATGGCAAAACAATCCTCCTCTAAAAAACAAAGATTTAGAGATATCAAACAGGGTAAGGAAGCGCACAAAAAGCCCTCTACGCAATACAAGTATCCTTATGCAAAAGTTTCTGAAAAAATGAAAGCTTTTCTGACAGATAGCTTTATGCTCATGATGCCTATCATGTATATAGTAGTCTATCTCATTATGGATGGACGTGAAGGGTTTGGAGAACATAAACTTTTAGGCTGGATTGCCATTTTTATCCCTCTTATTATTGTGCAAACCCTCTTTATGACTAAAACGGCACAAACACCTGGCTATCGTGCTTATAACTTAAAACTCATCGATGAAAACACAGGTGAAAAGCCTACGCTGTTTATTATATTGTTTCGAAACTTTTGTGCGATGTTGTCTTTTTTTACTTTTTTTGGTTGGACAATGATGTTCTTTAGAAAAGATGCCAAAACATTGCATGATTTACTCTCTCGTACAGCTGTTATACGTAAATCATGAATTTCAAAACCTCTCTGCTCTCTTCTTTTTCACTTCTTCTTGCTGCTTACTATTTCTTTTATTTTGCGCTGGTAGGAGTGTATGTTATTTTTATGCCTAAAGTGCTCTTGGAGCTTGGGTATACCCCTGTTGAAGTGGGGATTATCTATGCAGCAGCACCTTTTATGCGTTTTTTGCTTCCTTTTGTTTTTCGACATGCTATTGCACTGACGCCTAAAGTGTATCTGCTTGCTTTGGCATTAACCTTTGTAGCAACCCTTCTTTTTTTAGCAACCGTAGAAGATTTTTGGCTGTATCTCTTGGCAAATCTTCTCTTTGGTGCAGCGATGGGTGTTTCACTTCCTTATGTTGAAACCATCGCCCTAGCTTCCCTTTCCAAGCATCACTATGGCAAGGTACGCCTTTGGGGTTCATTGGGTTTTATGGGTATTGCTTTATGGTTAGGTAAAATCCTCAGCACACCCCATGAAGCACTCTATTATCTTTCTTCTATGGCTCTGTTGACACTTTTT
The DNA here is from genome assembly GCA_011330645.1 of Campylobacterota bacterium. Taxonomy (GTDB): domain Bacteria; phylum Campylobacterota; class Campylobacteria; order Campylobacterales; family Sulfurovaceae; genus Sulfurovum. The sequence goes on from DRQB01000024.1 coordinate 15,942, forward strand.
TTTGGTGCATTTTTAATCCATCATGACCTTAGCTCTCATGATACAGTACAAGATGATGCCTCGTTTTCACTTACAAAATATTGGGCATTTTGGGTATCTATTTTTCTGATGCAAGTAGGATTTGGCGGATTTTATAACTTCTTTACAATTTATGAAACTTCTCATGGTATCTCTTTGGAGATGACATCATGGATGTGGAGTTTTGGTGTTATTTGTGAAATTGTTATGCTTTACTTCCAGGGACCATTGTTACAAAAAAATCTACTTAACATTTTACAGTTTGCCACGATAGTGACAGCTTTTAGATGGCTCATACTCTATCTTTTTCCTGACTCAATCCTTCTTACTTTTGCATCTCAATCACTTCATGCAGTGAGTTTTGCACTCTATCATACCGCAGCAATCACCTACGTATTTTCTCTCTATGCACAAAAAAAGTTGGCCCAACAGTTCTTTTTAGGTATTGCCTTTGGTTTAGGAGGGTCAATAGGAGCCATACTCTCAGGAAAAATCTATGGAGAGTATCTCTTTCTTATAGAGGCAGGTATCACCTTTTGTGCATTTGTAGTTCTTTGGATACATCAAACACGGAAAAGGAGTCTTCATGATGCTTGATATCCCAGCAGTCATCTTTGCAGGAGGAAAAAGTTCTCGTATGGGAAAAGATAAAGCACTTCTGCCTTTTAGAGGGTACAAAACACTAAGTGAGTATCAATATACCAAACTCTCTAAACTCTTTACAGATGTGTATCTCTCTAGTAAAGAAAATAAATTTAATTTTCACTCTCAGACCATCACTGACATTGATGAGACTTCCTCTCCGTTGGTTGCATTGGTTTCTTGCTTTGATGTTTTGGAGGCAGAAACTGTTTTTGTATTGAGTGTGGATGCCCCTCTGGTAGACAAAGAGGTTATCAAACGACTTCATGCGCAAAGTATATTGCCAGAGAATAAAAATAAGGATGCCATTGTTGCACAAAGTCCAAAGGGTGTACAACCACTCTGTGGATTTTATAGACGTACGATACTCCCTTTAGCGCAGACGTATCTTGCCAAGGAGAATCACAAACTCACCGCACTGCTTCGTGAGGCAAATACGCACTATGTCCCTTTTGAAGAGGAGCTGCCATTTACAAATCTAAATACCATGCCCCAATATCAAGATTTACTCTTTCGATAATTCAACAGCACACAGTTTTTGATCACTATCAAGCATCTGTGTCATAAGCTTTTTAGAGAAAAATACAAATTTTTCGAAAAGTGCAGAATGGTATTTATCTTTATGATGTATCATCAAAAAGTCTCTCTTACACTCAAAGTTTTTCACAGCTACTTGAAAAAGTTTTTTCTCTTGCAGTTCTTTATTCACTGAAATCTTAGAGATACATGTTAAACACTCTCGATTCATCAAAATACTTTTGATAGACTCGGTATGTCCAAGTTCTAAAAATATATTCAAATCATCTACTTTCTCTTTGATATAATCTAAAAATACTTCTCTTGTTCCTGAACCCTCTTCTCTGAGTACCCAACGCATAGATGCCAATTCATCAATATATGCGGGTGCAGCATTTGCAATATTTTCATTTTCTGTCACAATAAGAAGTTCATCAATCCCAATCTTTTCTTTAATAATATCTGAACCCGATACAAAACCTTCCACAAAACCAATATCAATACTTCCTTCCTGAATCATATTGGCAATGTCTTGTGTGTTACCTTCTTTTAGTGTAATCTTTACATCAGGATAAGAACTCATGTAAGAACAGATAATTGAAGGCATTAAGTAGTCCACAATCGTTGTACTTGCACCGACACGTATCATCCCTTTATTTTCAGAATTTTTAAATTCATACTCTATATCAGATAGTTTTTTAAAAATAGGATCTATCTCTTTATGAAAGGCTCGCCCAACTTCATTCAAGACTAATTTTTTATTGATTCTATCAAAAACAGGACGTCCCAAAATACTCTCAAGCTCTTTAATAGACATGGAAATAGCAGACTGACTCAAATGCATATCCTTTGCAACATTTGTCAAGTGTCCAGAGGCAACCACATTTAAAAATATTTCCATTTGTCGTAAAGTTAATTTCATTTTTTCTCTTTGTTCATTATTAATGATTATTATAAGTAATTATATTTATTTGGACATTATATCAAAATTATAGTATAGTTCCAAAAAAATAATCAAATAATTTGATGTAAAAGGATAAATATGGCTTTTTCTCCACAAAATCGTAAAGGTACCCTTAGTGGTATACTTTTTGTCGCTATTTTTGCAGCTGCTGCAACTTATATTGCTGGTTTAGGTCCCGTGAAAGCACTAGGTCTTTCTCCTCTTGTTATAGGTATCGTTATGGGTATCTTTTATGCAAATACCTTGCATAACCAAACTCCTAAAGAGTGGCAAAGTGGTATTACTTTTTCAGGAAAGAAAATCTTACGTTTTGCTATTGTCGTGTATGGTTTTAGAATTACCTTTCAACAAATTGCCGAAGTAGGGATGGAGGGATTCCTAGTCTCTCTTATTATGCTTAGTTCTACACTGATACTTGGTTCATGGCTTGGACATAAAGTTTTTGGTATGGAAAAAGATACTTCTATTTTGACTGCTTCTGGTGCAGCTGTATGTGGTGCAGCTGCTGTACTGGCAACAGAACCTGTACTCAAAGCGGAAGAGTACAAAACAGCTATCGCAGTATCAATGGTTGTACTTTTTGGAACCATCTCTATGTTCCTCTACCCTGTACTTTACACCACCATTATTGAACATGCAACAGGATTTTTACATATGGATCCACGTACATTTGGTATCTATGTAGGGGGCACTATTCATGAAGTTGCTCAAGTAGTAGCAGTACCTGCATCCGTGCCAGGAAGTCCTAAAGAGATGGCAGATGCCGCAGTGATAGTAAAAATGACACGTGTGATTATGATAGCACCAATGCTTATCATCCTTGGTCTTTACCTCGCTTGGGCAGCCAAAAGAGAAGGTGGAGAAAGAAATGAAAAAACAAAACTTGTTATCCCTTGGTTTGCAGTATACTTCATCATGGTGGCAGGATTTAACTCATTTCACCTTATCCCACAAAATATTGTAGATATGATTAATGAAGTAGATACCTTCTTGCTGACTATGGCAATGACTGCACTGGGTATGGGAACTATCTTTGCCAAGTTCAAAGGTTTAGGACTCGCTCCTGTCTATACTGCTACAGGAATGTTTGTCTGGCTAGTGATTGGTGGTTTTGTTGTTACAAAACTTATTTGTATGTAACACCATTTGTAAGTAGGCAGAGCCTACTTACGCCTTCTATAACTCAACGCTTCAAGTACATCTTTTTTCTCTATCATTTCATGTTCGTTCAAATCAGCAACAGTACGTCCTATTTTTTTCACAGAAGCAATACTTCTATGTGAAAGCCCAAACTTCGTGATGGCACTTTCTAATATCTTCTGTGCTTCCTCACTTAAGTGACAATATTGTTCTATTTCATCTTCATTTAATTTACCATTAAGTCGTACTTGATGACGCTTCTTTTGCATAGAGAATGCTTTGATTACGGACTGATGCATTGCCTGAGAACTCACATCACTCTTATCCTCTGAGCTTACCTCTTGCATCACTACAAATAAATCAATGCGATCCAAAAAAGGGTCAGAAAGCTTATTGGCATAGCGTTTAATCTCTGTTTCAGAACAACGACATGATTTGCTTTTAGAAAGTAAATTTCCACAAGGACAAGGGTTTTGCGCTGCAATAAACATGATGTCAGCTTCATATTCTATTTTGGCATTCACCCGTGCAATATGTACTTTTTTATCTTGCAAAGGTTCTCTCATCGCCTCTAGGACTTGCTTTGAAAAATGAGGAATTTCATCAAAGAAAAGGATACCTTTTGAGGCAAGTGCCACCTCACCTATTTTTGCCTGACCACTCCCTCCCCCAAAAATAGAAGCAGAAGTTGCCGTATGATGGGGTGCCCTCATCGGACGTATAGCTTTAAAATTCGGTATTTGTCCATCTAAAAACTGATGTTTTGCTATGGAGAGTAGTTCTTCTTCTTGCATAGGGGGAAGTATATTTTTAATACGCTTGGCTATCATACTCTTACCACATCCTGGATTGCCCTCCATAAAGAGGTTATGCATACCAGCTGCAGCGATGAGTGCCGCACGCTTAGCTACCATCTGCCCTTTTACCTCTTTAAAATCACTCTCATAATTTTCTTCATAATAGTATGGTATTCCCTCCAAAGTAAAAGTTTTTGCATCATATTTAAATTTTTTCACATTTGCTTTAAAGTCACCTTTTCCTAAAAGAACGATGGCGTCATTCAATGTTTCAACTGCGATAAAATCTACCCCGGAGATATGACTCAAGTAAGCAATGGACTCCTGAGGGACTATGGCTCTTTGAATCAGCCCTTGTTCCTTCAGTGAAAGGATGATAGGGAAAAGCATAGATGAACTTTTTACCCTCCCATCAAGCCCAAGTTCACCAAATACAAAAAGTCCCTCTTCATCAAAACTTTTTTTATTCAGTGCTACAAGTAATGCTAAAGATAGGTCAAAATGTGTTCCATTTTTTTTAATATCGCTGGGGCTCAAATTAACCGTGATTTTCAGTGGAGGAAATACAAATTCATTCACTAGTAAAGCAGACTTTACTCTTTCCTTTGCCTCTTGTATATCTGAAGAGACTAGGCCAACTACTGCAAAACCAGGAAGACCCTTAGTAAAGGTTGCCTCAACCTCAATCACTTTTGCATTTACTCCTTCTAAAGTTGCACAAGTGAGTCTGTTGACGATGGCTTCTTTTTTTATTTTTTGTTTTACTCTTATTTTATTTTTACAATTTACTTCTTTGGGTGGTGTACCACTATCTATTTTTACATTCATAACAACATCATGCCACAAATATAAAAAACAAGTGAAAAATATGTCAAATTGTCATATAATTGAAAATAGACTAGGAAAAGGACACTTATGAACTATATAGATTTAGCGATGAAACGTGCAAAAGAAAGTAACTGTGAAAGTGATGTGAACTTCTTTCAAGCACTTAAAGAGGTACTCGTATCTATACAACCTTTAATGGATAAACATCCAGAATATCAAACACATAATATCATCGAACGTATGATTGCACCCAATAGATCTATATATTTTAAAATAGAATGGCTAGATGACCATAATAACATACATGTAAACAATGGTTATAGAATCCAATTTAATAATGCGCTGGGTCCCTATAAGGGAGGTGTACGATTTCACCCCTCTGTCAACCCTGACATCTTAAAATTTCTTGCTTTTGAACAGATATTTAAAAATGCCATTACAGGACTTCACATAGGCGGTGCAAAAGGTGGTGCAGATTTTGATCCCAAAGGCAAAAGCGATAAAGAAATCATGAAATTCTGTCAAGCTTTTATGACAGCATTTTATAACAGTATTGGATCGGATATTGATATATTGGGTGGTGATATCGGTGTAGGTGCAAGAGAGGTAGGCTATCTCTTTGGTCAATACAAACAACTGACCAACACCTATGACAGTATCATTACTTCCAAACCACTGGCATTAGGTGGTAGTTTAGGTCGTACACAGGCGACAGGCTATGGTCTCATCTATTTCACACAAAAACTTCTTGAAGATTTAGACCAAACCCTAAAAGGTAAGATATGTACCATCTCTGGTTCAGGTAATGTTGCCATTCATGCCATAGAAAAACTTTATGACATTGGTGCTGTACCTGTGACATGTTCTGATTCAAGGGGAGCAATTTATGATCGTAATGGTATTGATCTTGAACTTCTCAAAAAAATAAAACTAGAAAGACGTGCTTCCTTAGAATACTATGCTAATGAAAAAAAGAACGCTATTTATGTAAAAAAAGAAAAATATATAGGAGGAAGTTCATATGTTTGGGACATACCTTGTTATGCTGCTTTTCCTTGTGCCACACAAAATGAACTTGGTGCTACCTGTGCACAAAAGCTCATAGACAATGATGTCAAAATTATTGCAGAAGGGGCAAACATGCCTACTTCTTCTGAAGCCTTAGAAATCTTTCAAAAACATAATATCATTTTTGCACCAGCAAAAGCAGCCAATGCAGGGGGTGTTGCTGTCTCTGTTTTAGAGATGAGTCAAAACTCTTCACTTAATTATCTTTCTTTTGGAGAGGTAGATGAGAGACTTAAAAAGATTATGTCAAATATCTATCTTCATATCAAAGAAGTATGTGATGAATATGATTTAGATATGGATCTTGTATCTGGTGCCAATATATTAGGCTTCAAACGTGTAGCAGATGCAATGATAATGCACGGAGTATAACCTTATCATATGAGTGCTATGCCTCTTTCAAGCGTTTTGCCCACTCTTTTTCAAACTTTTTACGCTTCAGAAAGGAAAGTTTTTCTATAAACACTTTCCCATCTAAGTGATCCATCTCATGTTGCATGGCTACAGCTAAAAAATCATCATCTTCAATTGTATGAGGATTACCTTCTCTATCATAATATTGTACTTTCACATGCTTGGCACGCTCAACATCTTCATAATACCCTGGTACAGAAAGACACCCTTCTTGGAATTTTTCTCTACCATCTGCTTCTAGTATCACAGGATTGATCATCTCTAAGGTATTTTCCTTAGGCTGATCACCTTCGCCTTCTGCATTTTCTTGCGGAATATTGATAATCAATGCTCTAATATCTACTCCCACTTGAATGGCTGCCAGTCCCACACCGTTTTTTGCACGCATAGTATCATACATGTCGTCCAGTAAGGTATGTAGCTCTGCATCAAAAGAGACAACTTCTTTTGATACAAGTTTGAGTCTTTTATCCGGATATACAACAATTTCTCTAACCATTTTTTAACCTATGCAAAACTTTTTTCTAACACTTTATCGATGAGCCCATACTCAACCGCTTCTTTTGAAGACATAAAGTTATCACGCTCTGTATCTTTTTCGATTTGCTTAGGTTTTTTACCTGTTTTTTCTGCAAGTATTTGATTAAGTGTATCCTTCAAACGCTGTATCTCCTGCGCTTGTATCTGGATATCTGTTGACTGTCCTTGTGCACCACCTGAAGGCTGGTGAATCATAATACGCGCATGAGGAAGTGCATAACGTTTACCCGGTGTACCACAGGCAAGTAAAAATGCACCCATAGAAGCTGCTTGCCCCATACAGATAGTAACGATGTCTGGTTTAATATAATTCATTGTATCAAACATACTAAGTCCCGATGTAATCACACCCCCTGGAGAGTTAATGTAAAAATAGATATCTTTATCTGGGTCTTGTGCTTCAAGAAAAAGAAGCTGTGCAACAATCGTAGATGCTACTTGGTCATTCACCTCACCACTCAACATGATAATACGATCTTTTAATAAACGTGAATAAATATCGTAAGATCTCTCGCCTCTACCGGTCTGCTCTACAACGTATGGGATATAACTCATAATCTGCCTTTGTTAATATATATGTAAATGGATTATTTGACCAAAGGAAATACCTTTAGGTGAAATCAACTCAAATATACATTAAAATGGTTAATAGATAGGGTGCATGAACAAATGCACCCTACATTTTATTTGTCTAAACCTAACATTTTACCAAAGAGTTTATCTTCAATCATTCCCATTTTTACAGCAGGAAGGAGATTGTTCTCTTCGTAGTACTTAATGACTTGTTGTGGGTCTTGACCAGACATCATTGCCTCGTAGTAAATCGCTTGAGATACCTCTTGATCGTCTACTGTGATATTTTCTTCTTTTGCCAATGCATCCACAATAAATGTTGCTTTTACTGAAGCTGTTGCATCTTCTCTTACTGAGTCACGTAGTTCATTGATTTTCTTTTCGTTGTCTTTGTATTCAGCAAGTTCATCTTCACTCATTTCTTGGGCTTTCGCATTGATTTTAGCATCAATCTCCTGCTCAACGATGTTATTAGGAAGTGCAAAATCAAACTTCTTCACCAATGCTTCAACAAGTTTAGGTTTAATCTCTTCGTTGTACACTTTAGAAAGTGCCGCTGTTTCTACCTGTGCTTCTACTTTTTCAGTAAGCTCTTTAAGTGTTGCTTTTTCATCATTAAGTAGTTTTTGTGCCAAAGCATCATCTATCTCAGCTGCTTTTTGCTCTTGGATTTCATGGAGTTTTACTTTAAATGTTGCTTCTTTTCCTGCAAGTTCAGCTGCCTGATACTCTTTTGGAAAGTTCACCACTACATCTTTTTCTTCTTCATACTTCATACCAATAATTTGTTCTTCAAATCCAGGGATGAACTGACCAGAACCGATTTTAAGATTGAATTTCTCAGCTTTACCACCATCAAATGCAACACCATCTACAAAACCTTCAAAATCAATCACAGTCATATCGCCATCTTTAACAGCTCTTTTTCTAGCAATTTTCTCAAATGGTGCTTGTTCTTCTGCCATCTCTTTAAGTTTAGCATCTACATCTTTTTTTGCTGCTTTTGGCTTTTTAAACGAAGGTACAGCATCCATGTAACCTTTTGTGTCTATATTAGGTCTTGTAGAGATTTCTACTTCAACTTCAATACCCTTGTCTGTTTTTTCATATTTTTTAAATCCTGGTTGCCCAAGCATATCCGCTGCAGATATCTTAGCTTCTGCAAGACCTGCATCGATAAGCTCTCTAAGCGCTTCTCCTTCTGCATCCTGTGCAAGTTTTTCACCATGCATTTGTTTAACCACTGCAACAGGTACCTTTCCTGCTCTAAAACCATCTACTTTTATCTCTTTAGCTGCTTGTTTTGCCAATTTTTCAATATTCGCATCAATTGCGTCGCTATCTAGTACACCACTCACGATGATATTTGCATCATCTACTTTCTTTACTGTAACTTTCACTACAATCCTTTGTATATGTTTATAATCTCGTGATTTTAGCGAAATTTTGATAAAAAGGGTATTTTATAGTAGTATAAAGATATCTTTCATCTTAAAGGAGTGATAAAAACTATGTCATTTTTAGATAATTTTTTAACTTCTGGGCACTATTTTGATGAAAAAGAAAATTTAGCTAAATTTCGCTTCTCTTTACTTAATTCACTTTTACTTATTGCCACATTTTTCACCGTTATAAACTGTGTAGCATCTATTTTTAACTTTATCACATTTACAAACTTATATGAAAAACTTTTATTTGTTTATGTTCTTATTAATATTTTTTCCATTTATCTTTTAAGAAAAGATAAAAATATGTATTTCCTTACTGTCAATATTATTCTTATCAGTTCTCTTTTTATTTTTTATGCTGCACTGATTACTGCTCCTACCGATGAATTTAGACTGATTTGGTTTTTTCTTGTATTATTTACAAGTTTTTTACTTCTAGGGAAAAAATATAGTTTGTTGCTCATGCTCTTTATGCTTTCAAGTATTTTTGCTACCAACTTTTTTATAATGGATCTGGGGTATTCACGATTGGCACTTTTTACATTTTTTAATTCTTTTATTATTTTCACCGCCTTTGCCTATTTCTTTTTAGACAAAATAGAGAAAGATGCTCTAGAATTCCATAAACTCAATACGAGACTCAAAGACAAAGTTTCTATGGAAGTTCAACAACGCCAGGTACAGGAAAAAATGCTTTTACAACAATCTCGCCTCGCAGGTATGGGAGAGATGATGGATTCCATCGCCCACCAGTGGCGACAACCTCTTATGAACATCAATGCCATCTTGATGAATATGGAAAGAGGTATAGAAACAAAAGCACATCCAAAAGCCTATCTTGAAAAAAAAATGGATGAAGTGATTACTCTCACCACACATATGTCCCAAACCATTGAAGATTTTAGATCACTTCTCAAAACTGAAAAACAAAAAACACATTTTTTCATTGACAAATCTATTGACAGTGTACTCGAACTTTATGAAGCTTCTCTAAAAAATATTGAAGTCCATGTAATCCCTACAAAAGGTAAAACTTTTTATGGGTACAACAATGAGTTTATCCAAGTCATTATGATATTACTACATAATGCTATTGATATTTTGCATGTACGTAATATTAAAGAAAAACGTATTTTTATCACGGTTTCTGTAGATGACAATCATCTTTCTTTGTATATTGAGGATAATGCAAAAGGTATAAGTAAAAAAGTCATACATAAAATTTTTGACCCCTACTTTACCACCAAGCAAGTTACAGGAGGTACAGGACTGGGACTTTATATTGCTAAAATTATTATAGAACAAAACATGCAAGGAACCCTCACTGTAACCAATACGAACAAAGGTGCCAAATTTCATATATCTCTGCCAAATGGATAGTTTTACGATTCATTACACTTTTATGGCATACTAACCTATAGGGTATATTCATTGAGAAAGGAAAACTATGCTAAATATTCTCAAAAATCATACTATTTTGTATGTGGAAGATGAGCCTCAAATTCAAGCAAATATTACCGAATATTTAGAAAGTTATTTTGCTACCGTCTATGTTGCATCTGATGGGAAAGAAGGATTATCTCTTTATGAAGAGCACCATCCAGATGTACTTATTTTAGATATCAATTTACCTTACTTCTCTGGACTAGAGATAGCCAAAAAAGTACGTCAAAAAGACCAAGCAGTAAAAATAGTCATGCTCACTGCACACACAGAACAAGAAAAACTTCTTGCTGCCACAGAACTTAAACTGACCAAATACCTCATCAAACCCCTCGCACCTAAACTTTTTAAAGAGACGATGCATCTGTTGGTGCAAGAACTACGAAAAAACCCTTCTGTATTCGTCAATCTCTCTGCGACCTGTGTATGGAACAAAAAACAAGAAGTACTCCGTATCAATGACATACGTGTTTTACTCACAGAAAAAGAACAACGCCTACTTAAACTTCTTATTGAACATAAAAATACTACTGTTTCGTGTGAAGATATCATGGTGACGGTATGGGAAGATGCCCTTGAAAAAGAGATCTCACACAACTCTGTCAAAAACCAAATCTCACATCTACGAAAAAAACTTCCTGATGTCTCCATAGATGCAGTGTATGGAGAAGGCTATAGACTCCAATAACTCTTATTTCTAGAAAAAAATTTATTTTTCACAATTCGTTACGCTTTTTTGTCATACTGTCTATATATTGAAAAATAAAGGATGAAAAATGACACATTATATAACAAAATTAATACAAGTGGCACTGCTTTCACTTGGACTTACACTTTTCACTGCTTGTGGTGGAGGAGAGGATAATAAAAACAAAATACCAGATAATCTTACTTCTACACTTTTAGAGAATGGAGGTAGTATCAAAGGGATAGATGGTATTGTTATAGAGGCATTTAAAGACTCTATTGATGAGGCTATCACTGTTGAGATGAAGGTAGCTTCTGTACCCATGCTGTCTTTACCTTCATCAACTAAAGCCCAAGGAAAATTCTATCGCTTTAATGCTAGCAAAGATGTGTATGCTTCTTCAAGCTTTTTGGTGGCTATCCCTGTACCTAAAGATGTAGATACAAAACATCTAGCTTTGGCTATCTTATTACAATCTGAAGATCGTGTTTTACATGAAACACAGGCTGAAGATGTATGGGATGTTCTCTCAGGAGTTTACTCCTCTGAAAATAACTATTTTATAGCTACATTGCCATTTCTTGCAAAAGATGGACGTACCCTTGTATTGGTTAGTTCATCAAAGTATGACTCTCCTACACTAAAGGGAAAACAAAAAAAGCTTAAATCAAGTTATAAACACACAGCAGAAAGTGACATTGGTTTTAAGGTTAATTGTGACAGATTTGATGATGCAGAGTTTAACAATAGAAATACCACTTGCTCAAATATTGATGAGACCGATTTAGAATTGGCTTTGCAGGATGCTTACACTGACATGAAAAACTTAGGCTTTGCAGACCCTTATCTAACTCGCGAGATTGATGCAGATGCTAGTAGCTATACACCCAATAATGCTAACATTGTTTTTGGACATTATTTGGCAAAACTGCTTCCTATTAGAGATGTAAATGCAACTCAAAAGCGTTGGCCATGTGGGGAAAAGGACGAAATAACCAACTTGGGTGGTTATAGTGCAGGTTCAAAGTCATTTTTTGTTTGTATTGGTTCCAATGGACTAACAAATTCAGCATTAGGAACAGCAACACACGAGTACTTCCATGCTACACAATTTGGGTATAAAGCTATACGAAAGAAACCTCGGAATTTATGGGTTACAGAGGGTACAGCAGCTGCTAGTCAAAACTCACTTACTGATATGCAACGTGACACTAGTCGTGGCTATCATCCAATAGATAAATCACTTAAATCGAAAGTAAAATTATTAGAATATAAAGCACAAGATTTTTGGGTTTATTTAGGTCAGAAGTCTGGTCTAGGACTTAACTATCTTCAAGACTTTTTTCTTAAAGGTGCAAATACAACTACTGTAGACAAAGCATTAAAAGAAAACTTTCAAATGACGCAAAGTTTGACAGATACATACTGGGACTGGGCTAAAAATCAAGCTTTTGAAAAAACCACAAATTTAAGAGGAAGCTTTGGTGTCAAAAATTGTAAGTATGATCCTCGTATGGCAACTATTGAGAATATAAATTACCTTAGTGATGCACCTCCGCACGATAAAGTATTTGACTTGCCTCCACTTACTTCTAAAGTAGTAAAAATAAACTTTATTGCCATGGATAAGCTTGGGTATACAGGTGAGGTTGAAGTATCTTCGTCCACTATGTCAGATATACAAGTAAAGTTCTACGATACAAGTGATGAAGACACAAACAATTGTCTGAACAAAAATGAAGTAAGTCAAAAAAGTATCACTATCGACAAAGCAGACTCTCTTACATATTATGTACTCATAAGTAACACTAGTCTCACGAATGATAGAAATGTAATCTTACGTTTCCCTCGTCCTAGCACATCATTAGAAATTTTGACTCCTACTAATAATATGAATTTAGAAGAAGGAAATACAAAATTTATGGCTGTTGCAAAAGGTTTTGATGGAGGAAATTCTAGTTTGTCATACATTAGTTGGTCTTATATTAACTCAGCAGGAACAAAAGTGGGTATCGGTAATTCTAAAAGTGGAGAAGAGGTCAACCTGAATCTTTGTGACGGAGTATATACTGTTACCGCCAAAACGCTTTATACTGGTTTCAATACAACAAATCTCAGCTCTAGTGTAAGCTTCAGGGTCAGAAATCCCGACTCAGGTATCTTGCCTGCACATTGTTCATGGTCTATTGATATTTCTGAACCCACATCTGATATTAGCTATCTCTCTGGTAAAACTATTGATTTGCGTGCCATCATAAATGATGATCATCCAGAAACAGACATTCCTCTTTCTAGTATAGTATGGAGGGAAGGTGGATCAACAGGTAGCATACTAGGCAGAGGACTTAATAGTTCCACAAAGTTTGGTAAAGGACAACATACCATTTATGTTAGCTATGGCAATGCACATGCCCAAACCACCATAAATGTAGTCGACGTTATTGGCACACTCCCTGAAGCGAGATTTAATTCTCCTGAGGCGGACAATAACCTGAACTGGGTTGATTATTTTGATGGTGAGAGTAATGTCAATATTTCTTTTATAGGTATAGGAATAGATAATGAAGATGGTTCTATTTTAAATAATAATGCTCTCTCTTGGAGTTACAGAACAAAAGGTAACTCAAGTTGGATAGCTATGGGTCAAGGAACAAATGTAGTTTTAAATTTACCTATTATTAGCCCTAGTCAAACGTTTGAAGTTCGTCTTGTTGTCACAGATAGTGATGGTATGCAAGGAACATTAGTAAAAGAGGTAACTATAGTAGGACCCGTGTCTTAAAAGTAAGACTGTTCTATCGCTCCATGAAGAATACTCACTGATAAAATACTATCATTGAGTGTTCTTTATTTGATTCTTTTAAAACAAACTTTTCCTTTATTCACCATTCATCACACTTTTATGTCATACTTATACTAGAGTCTCAATAAACATTGGGTGGACTCTCTTTTGTAATACTTTGAATAGGTCTTCAGCCTCACGTTTTTTCATTACGTCAAAATCATTGGTACAGTTTTCAAATTACTCCCTTGCTTATTACATATAGAAATTTTGTTATAATCCCTGCATGAAAAAGACCCATACTCTTATACAAAACTGGTACAAAACCTACGGAAGACATGAGCTTCCCTGGCGTACTACTACAGACCCTTATCACATCTACCTCTCTGAAGTAATACTTCAGCAAACACAGGTAAAGACCGTGTTAGAACGTTACTACTTTCCCTTTCTAAAAAAGTTTCCTACACTTAAGGCTTTAGGTGACGCTAACTTAGATGATGTGCTTAAAATGTGGGAGGGGCTTGGGTATTATAATCGGGCTAAGAATTTGCATAAGACGGCTGGGTTATTGACCAAACAAGGGCAAGCACGAGGCATTGCCCCTACCTTGCCATCAAATATAGATGAACTCATTAAACTTCCTGGTATTGGTAAAAATACGGCGCATGCAGTGGCTGCTTTTGCCTACAAAAAACCTGTACCTATCATGGAAGCCAATGTGAAACGTATACTTTGTCGGCTACATACACTCAAAACTCCTACAGATAAAGAACTTTGGAACATTGCTTATGACTTTGTGGACAAAAAAAACCCTTTTGACTATAACCAAGCCATGATGGACATTGGGGCTACGGTTTGTACACCTACAAACCCCTCTTGTGACAGGTGCCCTTTAGGTAGCACCTGTCAAGGAAAAGATGAGCCAACACTTTACCCTACAAAGAAAAAACGGGTTGTACCCATCAGAGAACAAAATATTATGGTATCAGTCTATAATGAAAAACTTTCTATGATACAAAGAAGCGGAAAGTTTCTGCATGGACTTTGGGGCTTTCCTACTACTGAAGTACCACTCTGTGCTTCAGAGTACATTGGTGAAATCACACATGCCTATACACATTTCAAGCTCATATGCAAAGTCTATGTGTATGAGGAGCTTGACAAAGAGCAGGACAACTATTTCACATCTAAAGAGATACGTAAACTTGCTATTTCAAAAGTAGATGATAAAATACTTAAATTGTATTTAGATACAATTAGCTCAAATAACTATTAGGTTTGATGATGAATAAAGAAGAAGAATTTGAACAAGCAGTAACCAAAGTACTAGAGCTTTTAGGTGAAGACCCTAAGCGTGAGGGGTTACTCAAAACACCTAGTCGTGTTGCTAAAGCCCTAAAGTTTCTTACAGAGGGCTATGACCAAAACCCCAAAGAAATCCTGGGTGAAGCCCTTTTTACTACCTCTAATGATGAGATGGTTTTGGTACGTGATATAGAGTTTTACTCTATGTGTGAACACCATATGCTTCCTATCATCGGACGTGCCCATGTAGCATACATCCCAGATGGTAAAGTCGTAGGTCTTTCTAAAATCCCTCGTATTGTAAATGTCTATGCCAGACGCTTGCAGATACAAGAGCAAATGACGGAACAAATAGCTGATGCTATCTTGGAAACCATCAACCCCAAAGGCGTCGCAGTTGTTGTACACGCGCGTCATATGTGTATGGAGATGAGAGGAGTACAGAAAATCAACTCGACCACTGTCTCTTCAGCGCTTCGTGGACTCTTTAAAAGTGATGAACGTACACGTAATGAGTTTTATAATCTTATCAATACTCCTACGCCATCTAACTTTTAATTTATATCAACAAAGAAGAGAGGATTGCTCTCTTTAAAAATCTACTTTAGCAACCATGCCAATGCTTTTTCTCTCTCTTTAAAAAATTTTGTTTTCCCTTTCATAAGGTGACTCATCATATTTACAGAGACTTCTTCCCATTTCTTGTTGCCAACGATTGCCATCTTATCAAAAGCATTACGGTGTTTGATACCAAATTTCATATCATCCCATGCTGCTAAGAACTCCCATCCTTTAAATTTTGTCATGTCTACCAACAAATCGACCTCAAGTCCCTTCGCTTCTTTTAAGGCTTTATCTATCATTGGTACAAATAATTTATAATCTTCATCTTTCAGTTTTCCTAACATCACCACTTCTATAAAAATATTCTTTTTAGTCCGTTTAATTGCTATACTTATACCATGTTCTTTAATTTTTGTAGCCATTTTGTAATCCTTTCATTCTAATCTTTTTTTCTATTATATAACTTTCTTTCCTTCGTTACAATTGACCTACATCAAGGGGATTTAACCTAATTGAGAGTAAAATACTCCTCTTTAAAAAGCATTTTTATGTTATATTAAGAATAACAGCGTATTATGCAGAAAATCAATTAGGACTAAATAGGTCTTAATTAAAACGAAACCCGTTTTCAAAGGAATAAAATGACCGTATATTTAGACAACAATGCCACAACTATTGTGGATCCACATGTCTTTGAAGCTATGGAGCCTTACTTTGTTCAAAAGTATGGTAACCCCAATTCACTGCACCTCTTTGCATCCCAAACACATCCTGCCATCAAGCAAGGAATGGAAAAAATCTATGCAGGAATCAACTCACCTAGAGATGATTCTGTCATCATTACTTCTTGTGCAACTGAAAGTAACAACTGGGTACTGAAGTCTATCTATTTTGAATACATCCTTACTGGTAAGAAAAACCATATTATGGTTTCTGAAGTGGAGCATCCATCAGTTATAGCTACGGCTAAATGGATAGAGAGTATGGGTTGTAAAGTCACCTACTTGCCTATCAACAATGAAGGTATTGTCGATGTACAGTCTGTAAGAGACAACATTACTGACAAAACAGCTTTGGTTTCGGTGATGTGGGCAAACAACGAAACAGGTGCCATTTTCCCTATAGAAGAGATAGGTGATATTTGTGAAGAGCATGGTGTACTTTTTCACACTGATGCGGTACAAGCCATAGGAAAACTTCCTGTGAATGTACAGTCATTCAATGTAGATTATCTTACTTTCTCAGCACACAAGTTTCATGGACCTAAAGGTGTAGGTGCTTTGTATGTAAAAAAAGGTAAAGAGTTGATGCCTCTACTTCATGGTGGCGCACAAATGGGTGGGTACCGTTCTGGCACACTCAATGTTCCTGGCATTGTCGGTATGGGTAAAGCCATCGAGCAAGCCATTGATGCACTTGACTTTGAGATGTCAGAAGTGAGAGAACTCAGAGATGATTTTGAAGATGAACTTCTTAAAATCAAAGATACCTTTGTCGTCACACCAAGAAACAAGAGAACCCCTAACACCATCCTTATCTCATTTAGAGGGATAGAGGGCGAATCTATGTTATGGGACTTAAACCGAGCTGGCATAGGAGCTAGTACAGGATCTGCCTGTGCTTCGGAAGACTTGGAAGCCAATTCAGTCATGGAAGCCATAGGAGCTGCGGAAGACTTGGCACATACGGCCATTCGTTTTTCTCTAAGCCGTTACACCACACAAGAAGAGTTGGACTATACACTGGATATTGTGAAAAAAGCCGTAGAGAGACTTAGAGGCATTTCAAGCTCTTACGCTTATGCACCAGAAGGTCATGAGAGTGGATTAGACGCTCACCATTAATAATTAAAGGGCAACCACAAGGGGATTGCCCCTACATAATGCGTAGGGGTGCCCCTTGTGGGTACCCACAAAACAAAGGAAATAACATGGGAATAGATAGTTTAGTAGGCGGTACCATCTGGGATGAGTACAGCAACAAGGTCACAGACCTTATGAATAACCCACAAAATATGGGTGAGATTACAGAAGAACAAGCAGACGAAATGGGCGCTAGGCTCATCGTTGCAGACTTTGGTGCAGAGAGCTGTGGAGATGCTGTGCGTCTTTACTGGGCAGTAGATCCAAAGACAGATAAAATTCTTTTGTCTAAGTTCAAAAGTTTTGGTTGTGGTACTGCCATTGCTTCTTCAGACACGATGGCTGAACTGTGTAAAGACAAAACCGTAGATGAAGCTGTAAAAATTACAAATATCGATGTAGAACTTGCTATGCGTGACGATGCAGATACCCCTGCTGTGCCACCACAAAAGATGCACTGTTCTGTTATGGCGTATGATGTTATCAAAAAAGCTGCTGCACAGTATAAAGGTGTAGATATGGAGAGCTTCGAAGAAGAAGTAATCGTCTGTGAATGTGCACGTGTGAGTCTCTCTACACTTCAAGAGGTTATCCGTCTTAATGACCTTACTACAGTTGAGCAGATTACAGACTATACCAAAGCGGGTGCATTTTGTAAATCATGTATCCGCCCTGGTGGTCACGAAGAGAAAGACATCTATCTTGTAGACCTTCTTGAAGAGTATGAAAAAGAAAAACTTGCAGGCAAAGCATCATTAGGTAATGACACTGCACCTGCTGGAGACTTTGCTGGTATGACTATCGTACAACGTATTAAAGCTGTGGATGCTGTAGTAGATGCAAATATCAGACAAATGCTCGTTATGGATGGTGGAGATATGGAAATTCTAGATATCAAAGAAAATGGTGAAAATTTTGACATTTACATCCGTTACTTAGGTGCATGTTCTGGATGTGCAAGTTCCGCTACAGGTACACTCTTTGCGATTGAAAATATCTTAAAAGAGAAACTTAGCGACAAGATAAGAGTCTTACCAATCTAAGTTATTTATATTCCTCTTTCCTCGTCCAAGCCTAAGTGGTTTGGACTACACCTTTTCCACTCTCTGTTTGAAATGTTCAAACTTTTCAAGTTCCTTTTCATCTTCAGACCATAGGGCTATAGAAGACAT
>DRQB01000025.1 GCA_011330645.1 Campylobacterota bacterium
AGAAGCGTATGACCTTGCACTTTGTGCATTTAGAATCGCAGAGCACCATGATGTAAGACTACCGATGATGGTACACCAAGATGGATTTATCACATCGCACACAGCACAAAATGTCTATCCATTATCAAATGAAGCAGCAAAGAAATTTGTTGGTGTTATTGATCCTGTGGATGATATGCTAGACTTCTCTAGACCTGTAACTTATGGTGCACAGACAGAAGAAGATTGGCACTTTGAACATAAAGCGAAACAGCACAAGGCTATTATGGACTCTGTAGGTGTGATAGAAGATGTTTTTGCTGAGTTTAAAGAACTTACAGGTAGAGAATACAAAAGAGTTGAAACGTATGACATGGAAGATGCAGAAGTATGTGTGATAGGTCTTGGTTCAACAGTAGAGTCTGCAAGAGTTGCAGCAAAAGAGATGAGAAAAGAAGGCGTTAAAGCTGGTGTTGTTGCGATTAGAGTATTTAGACCTTTCCCTTATGAAGAAGTAAGAGAAGCACTTAAAGGCTGTAAGTCTATCGCCGTAACTGACCGTTCGTCTCCAGGTGGAGCGATGGGTGCATTCTATAACGAAGTTGCAGCTGCAATGATGACTTCTAAGTCAAGACCATTGGTAACTAACTACATTTATGGTCTAGGTGGTAGAGATCTTTCTATTGAAAATATTAAGACTATATTTAAAGAGCAGCAAGCAAATGCTGATGCAGGATACATTACAACAGATATCCAACAATTTACAAATCTTAGAGGACCAAAACTTGGTTTCTTTAAGACTGAAAGGAACTAAAGATGGCTATTACATCGATAAAGAACTTAAAAGAATTTTCAACAAACAACGATAGATTTGAGGGTGCACACACTCTCTGTCCTGGTTGTGCGCACTCTATGATTGTTAGAGAGCTTATGAACTGTACGGATGACAACTTGGTTGTTTCAGCAAATACAGGGTGTCTTGAAGTATCAACAGCGGTTTATCCATTTACTTCATGGGATACATCTTGGATCCACATCGGATTTGAAAATGCTGCAACTTCAGTTTCTGCTGCACAAGTAATGCATAAAGTAAGAAAGAAAAAAGGTACACTAAAAGACAACGATGCTCCAGTTAAATTTGTAGCATTCGGTGGTGACGGTTCTACTTTTGATATTGGTTTCCAATGGCTAAGTGGCGCGTTTGAAAGACAACATGACTTTACATACATCTGTCTAGACAATGAAAACTATGCGAACACAGGTGGACAAAGATCATCTGCAACACCTATCGGTGCTACTACTTCAACATCTGTTGCAGGTACACACTCATATGGTAAAAAAGAGAAGAAAAAAGACATCGTTTCTATTATGGCAGCGCATGGTTCTCCTTATGTTGCACAACTTTCTCCAAACAAATGGAAAATGATGGCTAAAGGTTTCCAAAAAGCACTTGAGACTGAAGGACCTTGTTTCATCAACACTGTTTCTCCATGTTGTACAGAGTGGAAATTTGAGCCAAAAGATACGATTGCTATCACAGATTTAGCGGTAGATTCTTTAATGTTCCCAATGTATGAAATCATTGATGGACATGAGCTTAACATCCTTTACAGACCAAAAAATATCTTGAAAGTTGAAGATTACCTTGGTGCACAAGGACGTTACAAACACTTGTTTAAACCAGAGTATAAACATATCATTGAAAAAATTCAATCTGATATTGATGCGGATTGGGAAAGACTACAGCGCCGCGAAGAAGCAAGAGTATAAAAGCTCAGCTTCGGCACATCTTTCACTTTAGACTGCAGAAGTTTCCTGCAGTCACGTACTAGAGTACGCTCCTTTGTAAACTTCTTTGCTAAAGCAAAATATGCACCAAATCTGAGCTTTTCTATAACTTCCAATATTTAATACCAGCCAAATCTACTATAAATTCAAAAGAAATCTTTATACGCGTATAAATTGAATAAAATTCAATATTTTCAGATGTTTTTTTAATTTTTAATTTTTAATTTTTAATTTCTATGTATAATCAGAGTATTAAATAGAAGGAAATACCTATGCCATTATTAGACAGTTTTACAGTAGACCATACAAAGATGATAGCACCAGCAGTGCGTGTTGCGAAAAAAATGAGTACACCAAGTGGAGACGATATTACCGTCTTTGACTTACGTTTTTGTGTACCAAATGAAGAGAAATTACCAGTAAAGGGTATCCATACTTTAGAGCATCTGTTCGCAGGGTTTATGAGAGACCATTTAAACTCAAAAGATGTAGAGATCATTGATATCTCTCCTATGGGATGTCGTACAGGGTTTTATATGTCATTGCTGGGCACTCCTAAAGAGAAAAAGGTAGCTAAAGCATGGAAGAAATCTATGGAAGATGTACTGAGTGTGAAGAGTGAAAAAGATATCCCTGAGTTAAATCTCTATCAGTGTGGTACTTACAAAATGCACTCATTGGGAGAAGCACAACTGATTGCCGATACAGTTATTCAAAGAGGGATTGGCAAAATGAGTAATAAGAAGTTAAAAATGTCTAAAAAACAACTCAAAGAGGCAAATAAATAATGGTAATAATTATTCCTGTAGCTGAAGATAAGGGCTTACAATCAACAGTTGTTCCGTTGGCAGAGGCTAAAAAATGGGCGCTTGTTGATTTGACTTCTGGAGATGAAACACCTACCTTCCATGATGATTGGCAAGAGACGGGTGCTGATTTTATTGAGCATATTATTTTAGATAACCATGATGAAGATGCGATTGATTTTATCAATGAAGGGATGTTCTGTTTGGTACGTCGCGATGAGAAACAGATAGATGAGCTCATAGCAGCATTTAAATTCCGCGAGATAGACGAGTTGGCATTTTAACAATTCCTATGTATGATGAAACACTAAGAGCACAAAAAGAGGTAGTTCTGTGCGAAGACGGCACAAACACCCTCTATTCCAAAGAGTTTGATGAACCTTACCATTCTACCAAAGATGGTGCTTTACATGAAAGTTTAGAAAAACATGTAAAGCCTTTTTTTTCTCTCAAATCCCATAAAGAAAAGCTTACTATTTTAGATATCT
>DRQB01000026.1 GCA_011330645.1 Campylobacterota bacterium
AGAAAAGGGTTTATCCTTAGACCAGGTGATGGTGTTATCCACTCATGGTTAAACCGTATGTGTCTTCCTGATACTGTGGGTACAGGTGGAGATTCACACACTAGATTCCCTATTGGTATCTCATTTCCAGCAGGTTCTGGTCTTGTTGCATTTGCAGGTGTGACTGGTATGATGCCACTTACTATGCCTGAGTCTGTATTGGTGAGATTTAAAGGTGAAATGCAACCAGGTATCACACTACGTGATATGGTAAATGCTATTCCTCACCAAGCGATTAAAGATGGTCTTTTGACTGTGGCTAAAGCTGGTAAGAAAAACATCTTCTCAGGTCGTGTACTTGAGATTGAAGGTCTTGAAGATCTTAAATGTGAGCAGGCATTTGAACTTTCTGATGCATCTGCTGAACGTTCGGCAGCTGCGTGTACAGTGAAGTTGAACAAAGAGCCTATCATTGAATACCTAGAGTCTAATATTGTACTTATTGAAGAGCTTATCGCGCAAGGGTATGAAGACAAAGCAACACTTCAAAGACGTGCAGACAAAATGAAAGCATGGATTGCCAATCCAGAGCTTCTTGAAGCTGACAAAGATGCTGAGTATGCTGCGGTGATTGAAATCGATATGAACGAAATCAAAGAACCAATCTTGGCATGTCCTAATGATCCGGATGATGTAAAAACATTGACTGAAATCCATGAGTCTGGTATGAGAACAGAGATTGATGAAGTATTTGTTGGTTCTTGTATGACAAACATAGGTCTTTTCCGTGCACTCGGTGAAGTACTTAGAGGTGAGGGACCAGTACCTGCTAAACTATGGGTATGTCCTCCAACTAAAATGGATGAGAAAACACTTCAAGAAGAAGGTTACTACTCTGTATTTGGAATGGCAGGAGCTAGAACAGAGATTCCTGGATGTTCACTCTGTATGGGTAACCAGGCATCTGTTGGTCAGGGTGCATGGGTATTCTCAACAAGTACCAGAAACTTTGACAACAGACTTGGAAAAGATTCTCAAGTATATCTTGGTTCTTCTGAGCTTGCTGGTGTGGTTGCTCTTAAAGGAAGACTCCCAACTGCAGCTGAATATATGGAAATCGTTCCAAACAAAATCAAGCCAGAGATGAGTGATGATGTATACAGATACCTAAACTTCAACAAAGTCTCTAAAGATGAGCTTGAAGCGATGGTTGAATAGTCGATACACTATTTCTGAGCTACTTATATTTTATAAGTAGCTCAACTTCTTATAACTTATTTTTATCTCATATTATTTTCTTATCAATATTATCAATTTAAGTCTCTTTTACTATAATAATAGCACAAAGGATGAACGATGAAACAATTCACTTTAACCATATTCTTGAGTATATTTGCTTTAGCAGGCTTTTTTAATGACACAACGGCAGCAGATAAGGCAGAATATCTTGAAAATGCCAGACTTTGCAACATTTTTACCAAAAAAATTGAAGATTATAAAAAAAATATGAGAAAAGATTTTTTAGCGGGGGCAACATTGGCATCTTATGAATATAGAGCAGAGCTCTTTTGCAAAAAAGCGACCGATGCAAAAAAGGTATTAGATTCAGAGACATTAGCTGATTTAAATACTAGCATTGAAGATAATACTACAAAATAAACCTAATTAAGAAATATTTAATATTTATACATAATTAAAACTAATATTCAATCATTCTGTGATACAATTAATAGAGTTAAAATTATTTTAAAGGATTGAAAATGGGTATGTTAATGATTGCCATAGCAATAGGATTTTTTGGAAGTATCATTATTTTCTTTATATCAGAAGAATTATCATTAAAAGATGCAGATTTTTCTGATATCAAAGATGTTTTTACGAAAGAGTTAAATCTGGGTGAACTGGCAGGTAAGTATTCTACAATTAAATATATGGCAATGTATCTTGTTGCTGTATTTGTGATTGGTTTTTTGGTTTCAAAACAAATTCTTATACCAAATCATTTTAGTTTAGGATTTTTGATGGCATATGTATTTTTACCATCAATGATTGGTTCGCTTATTATTTTATTGGTAAAATGGAGATTTCAACCCATATTAAAACTTATTTCATCGTTTTTGTTTGGCGCAGGGTACATAGGTGCATCTGCATTTGCAGTTGCCGTGACGCATTTATTTTCAAATTAAAATGCTTTAAAAATATCTCTAAAAATATCTGGGATGCGGCAAGGGTGACCCTTGTCGATATAGACTAATACAACTTCCATACTAAATAACTTTATTTCCTCTTTCCATACTTCTTGTAGCAAGGTAATGGATGAATTTCTAATATTTACAATGTCTGTGCTAACATGAAGCATATCTCCTAACGTAGCAGTGGCTAAAAAAGAAGCATTGATGTCTCTGACAACAAAACCACTACTTTGACTAAGCGATGGAATTTGACCTTGCTCAAAAAAGATTTCAGAACGAGCTCTCTCACAATACTTAATATAATTGGTATGGTAAACGATGCCACCCGCATCAGTGTCCTCATAATATACTCTTATCTTCATCTTCTAAACCCCATATATAGGGATTTTGAGAGGTGCTAAGTAGTCACCGTGCCCAAAATCGTGCCCATTTTTTCTATTTTCTTAAATCGCTTTTCGTCATCTTCTTCTATAAACTTTGTATAGACTTTGAGAGTGATAGATACATCTTTATGACCGAGCATTTTACTCACCCAAACGATATCTGCACCCTTTGAAATCAATTGTGAAGCAAACGTATGTCTAAGATTATATAACACTCTTGCTTGTACCCCACATTTGGTTAAAAGCTTTTGGAAATTAACCCCTATGATGTCATGAGAGTAAAATGGATTCTTGGATGAGTTTACAAAGATGTAGCCTTCCTCTCCTGTAATGAGCTTTTGATCATTGAGTGCCTCTTCAGCCTGTGGCAATAGATCTACTTCTCTTGTAGATGCTAAAGTTTTGGTATCTCCTTCTTTATCACGCATCCTTGTTTTGTATATTTTGATGATCTTACGCTCAAAATCTACATCATCCCATTGTAAAGCGATGATCTCTCCAGGTCTGGCTCCTGTTGCGTACATGAAGCGGATGAAATTGACCATGTACCCGCTTGCTTCTTTGATAATGGTAGAGAGTTCATCTTCAGTAAATGGCTCTACATTCTCTTCTTGGTTTCTAAAATTCTTTAGTTGTGTGTCACCCGCGGTGCTAAAATAGGCAGTATAAAAGACTGCTAAAAGAGTAGTTTTTACAACCAAAAAGCCAAAGAAACAGAGTAAATCTGTTAGAGTCTTTTTCTAAGTGATTTTAGAAGGAGATTTATGCTTAAAAAAGGTGAAGTAAAAATGATCCATAAGATGATAAAAGAGGGGCTGAGTAAGAGTGAAATTGCACGTAAACTTGGAATGAGTCGAGATACCGTTGCGAAGTACGCAAAATTACCAGAAGGTCATATACCTGCAATAAAAAGAGAAGCCACAAGTACAACAGTAGATGCCTATCTTCCCCATATTGCTAGAATGCTTGAGGAAGCACATAAGTTAGATATACATATTCCATCAAGTTCCATCTATAAAGAGATACAGAAATTAGGCTACAGCGGTTCTTTACGTTGGATGCAAGAGAATATGCAACGACATGAACTTAGACGTAAAGTAGAAGATGAAGAACCTCTGGTCAACTTTGAGACAGCCAAAGGCAAACAGATGCAAGTTGATTGGATAGAGTTTCCTAAAGATGGACTATCCGCCTTTGTCGCGACGATGGGATACTCTAGGGCATCATATGTAGAGTACGTCACTGATGAGAAAGTTGATACCCTCATAAACTGCCATATGAATGCTTTCTCATACTTTGGAGGCGTTCCCAGGAAGGTCTATATGATAATATGAAGACCGTCATCATCAAACGTAACGCGTATGGTAGAGGTAAACATAAATTCAACGAACAGTTCCGTGACTTTGCCAAACACTGTGGGATGGATCTTAAAATGTGTAAACCTTATCGTCCTCAAACCAAAGGGAAAGTAGAACGTTTTAACCACTATCTTCGATACAGCTTTCATAATATCTTTAAAGTACGTTTGTCGATGATGGGATATAAAATGAGTAAAGAGAATGCGAATGCTGAAGTGATGGGCTGGTTAGACTATACAGCCAATGCAAGAATACATCAGACCCTGTTACAAAAACCATTTGATCTACTTGCAGAAGAGCAGTTACACCTGCTTCCTCTGCCGAAGCCATATAAAGGTATCCACCCGTTAAAATCTACAGAACGAAGTATAGCACAAGAGCACAGAGTAAAACCTAAGCAACGTGTACATATCCCTCAACGTGATCTACAAAGTTATGATGAGTTCATCCCTGCTGCTGTAGCCTATTTACTAACATACAGTCTTATCACAGGAGGTGCATCATGGCAATAAATGAGCAGATAGAAACTTTGTGTAAAGAACTTAAACTCAATTCTTTATGTAAAACATATCACGACCTTAGTAATCGTGCAGCCAAAGAGAGTTGGAAATACAGTGAGTACCTGTATGAAGCACTTAAAAGTGAATCAGAATCTAAAGCTGAACGATCCAAAGCTACACTTACAAAAATGGCAGGGTTTCCAACCATTAAGACACTCGATCAGTTTGATTATGATTTCACTGTAGGTGTGAACAGAAGACAGATAGACGAACTTTCTACAATGGAGTTTGTAAAAAGAAAAGAGAATATCATCCTGCTGGGACAGTCTGGTGTTGGTAAGACACACCTTGCCATTGCACTGGCGTATCAAGCTGTACAGAAACGTGTGAAAGCAAGGTTCATTACTGCTTCTGACCTGATACTACAAATGAGTCAAGCCAAGAAAGAAAAGCGTTATGATGCCTTTCTTAGACAAGCGGTGATGTCTCCTGCTTTACTGGTGATAGATGAGATAGGTTATTTCCCTATGAGCAAAGAAGATGCTCATCATTTCTTTCAAGTGATCTCAAGAAGATATGAGAGAGGATCAACCATTGTGACTTCAAATTTAGTCTTCTCTCAATGGAGTAGTATATTTGCTAATGACAAAGTGGTTACCACTGCTATTTTAGACAGACTTTTACATCATTCTCATGTGATAAATATACTTGGAGATTCTTATAGACTAAAAGAGAA
>DRQB01000027.1 GCA_011330645.1 Campylobacterota bacterium
GAGAGCATATGTGTTTTAAAGAAGAACATTCCTAAGTCACTCGCTTTACTTAGTATGTCTGAGTGAAGTACTGATTCCATTAGTCCTAAAGAGTGGTCTATAAACTGTGTGGTATTTTCGAACATTTCGCTGTCATCTTTCACCCAGTAGGCAACCACCATGATGTAGTAGTCCCAAAAGAGTTTTGGCAGGTGCTCTTTAAAAGGAGGCTCTGCTATCTCTTCAGCTTCTATGGCGATGTTTAACATCTCTTCTACTGTTTCTATAAAGAGTGCATTGGTCTCATAGAGCTTCCCCATTTTGAGTCCTGAAGAGTGAAAGACCATATCGGCTATCTGTATGATGAACTCTCTGTCTTCTAGGTAGAGTTCTAATTCAGTTTCTATAAGCGTTTGAAGTTGTTCACGTAGTGTATAGGTATGAAAGTCTTCTATCTCTTGTATGGTTGCTACTGCCTCTTTATGTTTTTGTTCTATGTAAGCATAAAGGAGTTTTTCTTTAGAAGGGAAGTAGTTATAGATAGTAGGATTACTCACCCCGGCATTTTTAGCCATCTCTCTAAGGCTTGCATTGTCAAACCCTTTTTCGATGATGAGATCCACAGCAGATTGGAGTATTTTAACTTTTGTTTTTTCTTTGGCAGATTGGGTAATTTTCATAGTAAATCCTTAGTTTTATATAAAATATTTAACAAAGTATAATATAAATAGGATTAAATGTCAATATTTATTATAGTAAATTAACTATTTTTGACAGAGATAGAGTGTAGGGTGTTATAAAAAAAACGTATTATAAAGTGGGTTTTTTTACGTCTTTGCCTAACTCTTTGGCTATGGCATAGGCTACAAGATGGGCTATTTTTTTAAGGCGTGGTTTGAGCCATTTGGTTTGTGTGTCACAGGTGATTTCTCCTAGTTCAAGCAGAAGAAACTTGTCTGCGCGTATCCAGCGGTAGGCGTAGTAGTTTTGTAAATTTGGTGTGAAGTTGTCTTTGTGCCATTTGTAAGGAAAGTAGTCTGTATAAAGGCTTTTCCATCGTTGTGCGAAGTCGTAAGAGTCATCAGAGGGGTAGCCGATGCTCGCACCAGAAGCACAAGGTTTGGTGGCACCATCAAAATGAATGGAGACGGCTATCTTTGCACGTGTAAACTTGACACGTGCAGGCATACGTTTCACGTCTATTTGCCATGCCTTTAGTGTTTTTGTTATTTCATCTGCAACAAGGATGTTCCACTCCTCTTCACGGTAAAGCGCACACTCTGCACCCGTGTTACCCGTAGTACGTCCTTCATGTCCAGCTTGTATGACTACAGAGACAGGTTTAGTTGTACTCCAGTAGAATATAAATGCCATCAATAAGATGATGAGTAATGCGAAGAAAGTTGCGGGTTTGTTTTTGATGTTCATGGGTGGGATTATAGCGAAATGAGGGAAAATAATGCTGTAGGTCGGGGTGTCCTCTCTCCGACAATAAGTTCGCATATCATAAAAGTAAAATATCATTGATAAAAATTATATCGTGAAAATTTTATTTTTTCTATGCTTTAAAGTGGTGTCGGGGAGAGGACACCCCGACCTACGAAAATCTTCAAAAAATATTTTAATTGTGGTATGATTACTATTTACGAGAAGGCGGGGAAAGGAGATAGTATGACAAGAGATTGGGAAGTTATTCGAGTTATTCTTAGTAAAGTTGAAGAAAATAGCAATAATTTTAATTTTTGTGATACTTTGGAGGAAGAGCAGAAAGAGCAATACGTTTATCATGTTGAACTACTTATTGAAGCAGGGATGATAAAAGGAAAAATGAAAACTTATATGAGTGGTGAAAAAGATTGTAATTTAGATAGATTGACTTGGAAAGGTCATGATTTCCTAGATGCAATTAGAAGTGATTCTATTTGGGATAAAACGAAAAATATTTTAAAAGAAAAAGGATTAGGTATGTCTTTTGAAATTATAAAGAAGACAGCCATTAAATTTGCAGAAGAAATAATATAAAGGTGCGTTAGCAAACGCACCCTACGACTACTTCTGTAACAACTCCGCCGCTTCCTTAGCATGATACGTAATAATAATATCCGCCCCTGCACGTTTAAATCCAAGTAAAGTTTCCATCATCACAGCATCATAGTCTATGACACCAGCTTTGGCAGCCATTTTGAGCATGGAGTATTCGCCACTCACGTTGTAGACTGCTAGTGGTAGGGTAGTGTTGTTTCGTACGTCGCGGATGACATCCATGTAGGCTAGGGCTGGTTTAACCATGAGGATGTCTGCGCCTTCTGCTTCGTCTGCTACAGACTCTGCTATGGCTTCGTTGCGGTTAGCTGGGTTCATTTGGTAGCTTTTTCTGTCGCCTTTTCCGGGGCTGGACTCTGCTACATCACGGAAAGGACCGTAGTAAGCTGAAGCAAATTTGGTAGAGTAGCTCATGACTGGAAGATTTTCAAATCCTGCAGCATCTAATCCATTTCTAATGGCTTGTATCATACCGTCCATCATACCAGATGGGGCTATCATGTCTACACCTGCTTTAGCATGAACGACAGCTTGTTTGGCTAGGTTATCTAGGGTGATGTCGTTGTCAACAGTTTCTAATACTGGGTCTATGACACCACAGTGACCATGGTCTGTGTATTCACAGAAACAAAGGTCAGTTGTCACAAACATATCTGGGTGTGCTGCTTTTACTTCGCGTACTGTTTGTGCGATGATGCCGTGTTCACACATCGCATCAGAGCCTACAGAGTCTTTAGTATCAGGAATACCAAAGAGGATGATAGACTTGATACCAAGTGTTTTAAGTGTGTCACACTCTTTGACTATCTCGTCGATGCTCATCTGGTACACGCCAGGCATAGAAGCTACTTCGTCTTTGATACCTGTACCACTTCTGGCAAAAAGAGGGTAGATAAAGTCATTGACACTTAGGTGTGTCTCTTGGAGGAGGTCACGAAGGACTGGGTTGATTCTTCTTCTTCTAAAACGTGGAAACATAAGATACCTTAGTAATAAATTGGGTTATTTTACACTAATTAATGCTAATGGACTATTAATTCATACTTCTTAGAGTATAATCTGCCTATGAATAACATTGAAATATCACAAATCGCTACTTTA
Organism: Campylobacterota bacterium; assembly: GCA_011330645.1. Classification (GTDB taxonomy): domain Bacteria; phylum Campylobacterota; class Campylobacteria; order Campylobacterales; family Sulfurovaceae; genus Sulfurovum. Next base: position 3,124 of record DRQB01000027.1, read on the forward strand.
CCAACCAAATATGGCACGTTTAAGATACAAGCCTTTAAAGAAGGAAAAGGTGTCAATGGGAAAGAGCACTTAGCTATTTTTACCGATGACTTGTCCGATGCACCCATCGTGCGTGTACACTCTGAGTGTCTCACAGGTGATGCTATAGGTTCTGTCAAATGTGACTGTGGTGAACAGTTGGTTTATGCACAAAAGCTCATAGCTAAAGAGGGTGGGATGATTATCTACCATCGTCAAGAGGGACGAAACATAGGGCTGCTTAATAAGGTCAATGCCTATGCCCTTCAAGACACAGGACTAGACACCGTCGCAGCCAACCACCAGTTAGGCTTTCGCGCAGATGAACGTACCTATGAGGTAGTAGAATTCATTTTAAATCATTATGGTATTAAAAAGTTAAAACTTCTTACCAACAACCCAAGTAAGATAGAAAATCTAGCAAACATTGACATCGTAGAACGTTTGCCTATCGTTATAAAGTCTAATCCACATAATGAAAAATATCTGGATGTGAAGAAAACAAAGATGGGACATATACTTTAATGAATTTAGGACAATATTTAGACAATGAAGAGATAGTACTCTCCGATGAGATTATCGTAAAGTTAGAGAACTTTGCTTCACTCTTGCATGAGTGGAACCAGATACATAACCTTACCGGAGCAAAAACGATAGATGCCATTTATGTAAATATCGTTGACTCTTTGTACCCGCTGACTTTCATTAAAAACCCTAAGAGTCTTTTAGATGTGGGAACAGGTGCAGGCTTTCCTGGCCTTGCACTTGCCATAGCACTGCCAGAGTGTGAAGTGGTATTGGCGGAGCCTCTTAAAAAGCGTGTCTCCTTTTTAAAGTACGCAGCCATAGACGGTGGACTTTCTAATGTACGGGTAGAAGCCAAGCGTGTGGAATTTGTAGCACATGATGCCTTTGATATGATAAGCTCGCGTGCCGTGACAAATACCAAGTTACTCTTAGATTTGACAGAGGCTGTTAGTGACACTAAAACAGAATACCTTTTTTACAAAGGCTCACGTGTTTTTGATGAGGTAGCAGACGTAGAGCATAAGTTAGAGTATGATATAGTACAGAAAAACCAACGAAATTATTTATATATTAAAGGTAGAGTTTGATTTTAAAATTATTGATATTCGCAATAGCTGGTGTAATGATTTACAAATTTTTTGGAGGGAAACTTCCAAGCATAAGTAAAAGTGCTTCAGAAAAAAAACTAGATGATGATACATTGGTTGAGTGTGAAAAATGTGGTACCTATGTGACAGTAAAAGAGAGTATTATTGTCCATGGTAAGTATTATTGTTCTAAAGAGTGCAGTGTTTAAAATATAGTTAAAAGGAAACATCATGATAATTGTAGGTCATCCATGGGTAGAGAGTACAAAATTTTGTAAAATATTTGCTGTTGAAGATATTAAGAAATCTAGCGCAGATGATGTTGTCTTGCTTGAACCAATTGTGGATTCGCATAAATTAGCAAAATATTGTCAAGAAAATGATATTGTTTTTGCTGTGACGGTAAACTCACTGAAAGAAGCAATCTTTGCAAATGCACTAGGTGCCAAATATATGGTTTGTGAAGAAGATGATGCATTGATTATTCATCCTATTGCGCAAGAGTATCTGTTTGATACACGTGTATTGGTGTTAATACATGATGAAAAAGAGATAGCCAAAATAGCACGTTCTGGTATAGATGGTGTGATTTTCCCTGAGGCAATTTGTTAAGTCGTAATGACAAGTTCTTTCAAACAATATAAAATTACTTACGCACTGATAGCCATTAATATACTTGGTTATCTGTTTTCTGCCTTTTTAAGTCACAGTCTTATAGATATGAATCTGGAAGTACTGGTCAATATGGGAGCACTTTATGGTCCTCTAACAGTAGTAGATGGCGAGTGGTGGAGACTCCTTTCTGCCATGTTCTTGCATGGAGGGATGACTCACTTACTTGTCAATATGTTTTCTCTCTATCTGATAGGGCGTGGGGTAGAATTGTATTTTAATACCATGGGGTATTTGAGTATTTATCTTTTTTCTGGACTTTTAGGTGGCTTGGCTTCACTCTATATGCATCCTGCCTCAGTAGGGATTGGTGCATCAGGTGCTATCTTTGGTATTTTTGGTGCATTGGCTGGATTTTTCTTAGCACATCGTGAAAAGATAGAAGTACATACCAAAGCCTTTATGAAAGAATTTGCCATTATTATAGGGATTAACTTAGTGATTGGCTTTTCTATCCCTTCTGTAGATGTCTCTGCACATATAGGGGGACTTCTTGTTGGTGTGTTAGGGGGATATGTTATCGCTAAAAATCCAAAATGGGTATGGGGATATAATCTGGTGATGATACTCCTCATGATAGGCTTCATGCAGTACTTACCTAGTCAGTATGCTCAAACACTTTTTTAAATATCTCATGATAGGCTTTATGCTTGTAGGGTGTGCGGTTATCCCTACACAAGCACCACAAAGTCAGATAGATACACTCGCAAAGCTCTTAGATACTTTAGATAGACGCATACCGCAGCAAGAAAGTATGAAACTCTCACGTGATATCTTTCATAAGACACAACAGCTCACCAAGGAGTTTGAACTCACATCTCCACCGCTTTGGCATAACTTTTTAGTCAATATAGGATTACGTAAAAAAGGCTTATGTTTTGACTGGTCTGATGCTTTGTATTTGCATTTGCGAAAGCAACACTATGTTCATTATGAATTTCATTTAGTAGGTGCAAATATCGGAGAGTATTTTTTGGAACACAATGCTTTGGTTATCATTTCCAAGGATGGGAACATAGAGGATGGCATCATCATAGATCCTTGGCGAAACTCAGGAAAACTCTATTTTTCCAAAGTAAAAAATGATACAAAATATAAATGGTCACACCGAAGAGATAGAGGGTGTCAGTAGCTTACTCTACAGCCTCTTCGCCTGCACCTACTTCGCGTAGTTCTGCCTCTTCTGCATGTTTGGCTTCCAATTCCTCTGCACTTGGAGCTTCTTCTTCTGGGGCGACTTCTTCTGTTTCTTCACTGGAGGTCTCCTGTGTCACTTCGGGTTCAGTTTGTGCCACCTGAGAAGTATGCTCATTTTCTATGCTATCGTCAATCGCTTCATGTGGCATTTCATCTGCCTCTTGGTCTGCTTCTAGTGCTTCTTCAGGGATGCTTTCTTCGCTAGCTTCTTCTGTACTTTCTGTAATCTCTTGGGTTTCTGGTACTACGAGGCGTTCTACATCACCTTCATCGGCTATTGAAGTACTTTGGAAGAGTAGAAAAAAAGAATATAATATACTTAAAAAGAGTCTAGACATAATCATCCTTTATAATGTTTAATAATAATTATTCTACACTAAATTGACAAAAAATTCAAATTTTAAAAAGGAAGGTAGATTTTGTCAATAAGTTCTTCGTATTCACTTTTCGCATCTGAATCGATGGTGATGCCTCCACCACTTTTGTAGTAAAGCTTCTCGTTTTCTTTTTCTATAAAGCGTATCATGACACCTGAACGCAAAGAGGCACCATCAAACACACCAAAGACACCTGTGTAAAATCCTCTGTCAAAGTTTTCTACTTCGTCTATGATGTTGACAGTACTCTTTTTAGGTGTCCCTGTGATGGAACCAGCAGGGAGAAGCTGAGAAAGTAGTGTCCCTAAATTATCTCTCCAGTGTTGAGGGAGTTTTGCTGTGATTTTAGAGCTGACCTGTAAGAGTTCTTTTTGTCCTGCTTTGATTTTTTCTATATAACGAAATTTTTCTACTTTTACATCTGAGCCGATAATGCCCAAATCATTACGCATCAAATCAACTATCATTACATGTTCTGCCATCTCTTTTTCATTGTTCAAGATACTCTCTTTTGCATTGGGAAGGTTGGCATCAATGGTGCCTTTCATAGGGTAAGTAGCGATGTGTTCATTTTGCATTTCTACAAAACGTTCTGGTGAAAAACAGATGAACTCATCTTTATAATAGAGTTTAAATTTAGCCCGTGCATAGGTAAATATCTCTTTCATAGAGTAATTCGTTTCTATAGGTGTTTTAAAGGTGAGGTTGAGTAGATAGGTGTTGCCTGAGCGTATCTCTTCAAGGACTTTTTCTAAAGCTTTTTGATAAACAGAAAATGCAACAGGATACTTGGAAAAAGTAAAAGGTTTTTCTCTTTTTTGAACAGGGTAGTTACGCCATGACTCTAGTTTATAGTAGATGTCATTGTCTAAGTCACTGAGGGCTTTTGCAAAGATTTTGTTTTGGTCATAGGAGACGATGAAGAGAAAAGGGGTACGCGATTGAGCAAGTCTGTCAATCTGTTGAAATCCCTCCTCTTTTTCGTACCACATATTAAGCGTCTAAAAGTAAAAGCTTGAGTATCGCCATTCTCATAAAGACACCATTTTTAACTTGTGTCAATACTTTACAGCGTGCATCTTTGAGCATATCATCAGAGATGTCGATGTTTCTCATTACCGGGCCTGGGTGGAGGAGTAAGATATCTCTTTTACCCATACGCTCCTTGGTAATGCAATACTGTCTGGCATAGTCATCATAGTCTTCAAAAAGCTCTGTCTCATGGCGTTCGAGTTGGGCACGTAGGCTCATAATGACATCTACTTTGTCCATAACGTCTTCGAGATTTTTATACTGAGGTAAATCAGACTCAGGCATGAACTGTTCAGGTGC
>DRQB01000028.1 GCA_011330645.1 Campylobacterota bacterium
ATGATGAGTGAAGACAACTGGAGACGTTTTAGAAGTCCTGAAGACAATGGACGAGAGATGCTGGAAATCTTTACACTCGATGGGGATGACTCACATGTACCTCTTGCAGGAAAAGCATTACAGAACTGGAAACTAGACCGAGACAATGATACGCTCGTAGTAAGCTTGAACCAAAACAGAAAACCGCTTTCACTGTTTGGTACTACCATTTACAATGGTGACGACTTCTACCGTGAAATGGCTAAGTCAGACTTATTTACAAAAGGGGTGACCACACGATTGGTAAACTTTTTCTTTACCAACACAGATGCTGCAAAAAAAGCACAAATCATCACTAGTATTGTAGCGAGTAAACCAGAGACATGGCAAGATATTTTACTTCAAATCTTATTTTCAGAAGAGTACCTTTTACATAGTACTAGAGCAGCAAGTGCAGAAGAACGTTTTTTCTCTTTGGCTAAAAAAATAGACTTTAAACATCGTATAGGCACACTACATGAATTTAAAGATGCCTTGGAAGATATGCATCAAGCATCTATGAAATACAAACTTGGGAAACTTAAACGTGTCCCTTTAGACACACTCTCTTTCGCCAACTATCATAAGTTTATTCGTGAGCGTATGTTACTTAGAAAGTCATCTCCTGATGCAATAAATGACTATGAAGCATGGAATAGACAGGGATGGAGTGAAAGCTTTGTAGCCAATAGCAACTATACCCTTAATGAAGAAGATGGGATAGCCAGTTTAGAGTCTTTCATTCAGTATCTTTTTAAAGCTACGATTTCACGTAGTGCAAACAGCGAAGAGATGGCACTCTTTAAAACCCATATGTTACGAGATAAAAGTGATACCAATACAACAAAAGTGTTGGACTATAGTTTTAATCTCATCGACACACGCGATGATGCCCAAGAACAAGCAGATAGACGAGAGTCAAGAAAAAGAGATATTGCAACCATTGTACTGGATTATATCTCAAGACTCAGTGAAACATATACATTAGAAAAGGTCAAATAATATGCAAAGAAGAGATTTTATAAAATTATCTATGGCTGCTGGAACGGCTGTGCTGTTACCAGACTTTAGTTATGCAAAAGAATTAGATATCAGTCAAATTACGTTTTCATCGGGTGTCAACAGCACAAATAATGCACAAACCATTATCATATTTATGTATGGAGGGGCAAGTCAACTCGGTGGAAACCTTAGTAATATTGAGGAGATTAAGACTGCTTCACAAAGTAACTATGACAACTACTTTAGAGGTTTAACACCTACAACAAATAAATGTTGGCAAGAAGCTGGAGGTACCCATATGGAGAGCCTCATTGCAAATGGAGATATGACACTCTTTCGATGTTGTTACTCTAATGTGAGAGAAGAAAATAACAATAAATCACATGGTTCATGTACTGTACAAAATCAAAAAGGCTCATTTGATGAAGACAGCGCAGGGATACTGGCAAATTTAGCACAAATTCTTGAAGCCAATGCTGTAGTCAATGAAAACACACTGATGCCATTTATCACACTTGAGGGTGAATCCAAATTTTACATCGAAGGTCAAAAACCACTCAGTGGATACCTTAAACCTGTAGGATTAACTGAAAATCTAGAAAATCCTTATAGTAGAAATGAACGAGATTGGCGATATTATACACCACAAGAGAGAGACATCCCCGATTATAATGACAGAGACAAAGGATTTAATGCTGCACTCTATGCAAAAATGGACCAGCTTGCCCAAAAGAACAATGCCGCGGGTAAAATAAAGGATGCGTTTTCCCGACGTGCTTCATTAAGTACCTTTATTGATGACATCGCAAATTCAACCACCCCAGATTTGGGTGTGGATGCATACCCAACAAACAACCGTTTTTCTGAAAAATTGGAAACTGCTGTTAAAATATTATCTAAAAATCCCGATACAAAAGTAGTTACCATCGGTACAGGAGGCTTAGGTGGGTGGGATGACCATAATGAGGCACGTGATTATGTAGACAGAACAGAAAGTCTCTTTAAATCACTCAAATCTGCCATGGCACACATCAAAGCCGAAGGTAAAGAACAAAATATCAATATCATGGTCTTTGGAGAATTTGGAAGAAACGTCAACCTCAATTCTGCACTGGGTTGGGACCATGGAAATTTACAAAACTTTTATGTTTTAGGAGGGAAAGGCTACTTCAATCATAAAGGGGTTGTCGGGGAAACAGTACTTGACAATACAGGTTCGATTAATCGACTTTATCTGAAACCTAAAGCCGGGACATATGAGTTTGAGCCCTTAAGTATTGCTGCGACACTCTATAAAATTTATGGAATAGAAAATCCTGAAACACTAACCAATGGAAATCAAGCAATCGACAAACTCTTTACATAATACTATATCTTCACTCTCGCCTCTAAAGCACGCGAGAGTGACATAATATCTATATTTTCTAACTCAACACCTGTTGGTACCCCTTGTGCTATTTTAGTAAACTGTATCTCTAAACCTTGTAATTTATCTTCAATGTAGAGTATCATTGTGTCGGTAGCAATGCTGGGTGGGAAAGCAAAAATAATCTCATCTACCCCTCCTACAGCATAAAAAAGATGTGCTTCATCAAGGTCGCGTACTTCTGAAATCACATAATACACACCCGAGAACTGTCCACTCTCTTCAATAGTCAAGATATCTTTTGCAGATTGGACGATACAAAGTTTACTGGAATCACGGTAAGGATCAGAACAGATGGTACAAAGTTCATCTTCACTCATGTTGTGACATTTGGAACATTTCTGGATGCTATTGACCCCAGTTTCGAGTGCATGGGCTAACTTCATCGCTGCAAAACCATCTTCCATGACTGCATGATAGGCTAAGCGAATGGCTGTTTTTTTTCCAATACTAGGTAAAGAGCCAAAGGCATCAACCAAGTTCTCAAATGCCTCTATCTTATAATGTTTCATTACACTCTTTCGTAATCTACAACTTTAGAATATTCCACCACTGTTTTGATAAAATCAACCACTTTTAGATGCTCAGGGTGTATAGCATAGGCATCCAAACCTTCTTTACTTTCAAAGACAGTGATAATACTCAAATCCATCGCACGCTCTTCTTTTGAAAAGTTCAGACCAACGTCTATACTTCTTAAACTTGGGACTGCACCCATAAGATTTTCAAGCATCTGTTTCGCCTGAATAATATTTGCTTTTTTATTCTCTTCTTTAAACTGAAATGTTACGATGTGCACTACCATTTTTGCTGCCTATATAATGTTTTGGGCATTATAACAAAATTATGGTAGAATTCGCCAAAATTACTAGAGGACATTGGTTGATTTTTCAAAGAAAAATAAAGCTGTGTCCGTAAATAAAGGTAAACCAATGACAGAATTAGATTACTATGAAGTACTTGAAGTCAGCCGTGACTGTTCAGGTGCTGAACTTAAAAAGTCGTATAGAAAACTTGCAATGAAATACCATCCGGACAGAAACCCAGATGACAAAGATGCAGAAGAACAATTTAAAATTGTAAATGAAGCCTATCAAGTACTTTCAGATGATGAAAAACGTTCTATCTATGACCGTTATGGAAAGGCTGGACTTGAAAGACAAGGTGGCATGGGTAGTGGCTTTGGTGGCTCCAATATGGATGACATTATGGAGATGTTCAACTCCATGTTCGGAGGTGGCGGTTTTGGTGGTGATTTCGGACGTCAATCTCGTCGTGACCCTAACCAAAAATATGCCCTAGATTTTGAAATAGAAATACAACTAGAGTTCCATGAAGCTATCTTTGGTTGCGAAAAGAAAATAGACATTACCTATAAAACGCCATGTAACGACTGTAACGGTACCGGTGCTAAAGATGGTAAACTCAGTACCTGTGACTATTGTGGTGGGCAAGGACAAGTGCTTATGCGTCAAGGACCTATGCAGTTTGCACAAACTTGTCCAAAATGTGCAGGGCAAGGACAAAGTGCCACAGAAGCTTGTGGAAGTTGTTCAGGGCAAGGCTACCATCAAGTGGAAGATACTGTAACTATCAACATTCCAGCAGGTGTAGACTCAGGCAATCGTCTTAGAGCACAAGGTTATGGAAATGAAGCTAAAAATGGACAGCGAGGAGACCTCTACCTTACTTTCATTGTAGAAGAAGATGAAAACTTTATCCGTAATGGTAATGACATTTACATTGAAGTACCTGTCTTCTTTACTCAGGCTATTTTAGGAGAGACTATTTCTATCCCTGCACTTGATGGAGAACTAGAACTAGAACTCAAACAAAGTACCAAAGACAAAGAACAGTTTATCTTTGATGGTGAAGGCGTAGCAGATGTACACGGAAGACATAAGGGCCGCCTCATTGCTCAAATACGTATGGTACTTCCTAAAAAAATCAATGAAGAACAAAAAGAACTTCTAGAAAAACTCCAAGAGAGTTATGGTGTAGAAAGCCGCCCTCACAAATCAACGTTTGACTCTGCTTTTGACAGGGTAAAATCTTGGTTTAAAAACTAAATTTTTTTCTTTACTTCTCACTTTCATATGTAGGCTTTGCCTACATATTCTTTTCATTTACTTTCTTACCCTATACTAATATAGCATAACAGAATAAACAATAAACGATAATTATTTTCCCTTAAGTCTATAATAGTTATACTTATTAAAGGAAAATAATTTTCCTTAACTTCATAAAAAAGGATATATGATGGCAAAAAGAGGAAATTCTATTATCAAGGGAATTGAAATAAATGATATTATCGCCGTACTCAATAAAGCCTATGCCGATGAGTGGCTTGCCTATTATCAGTACTTCATAGAGGCAAAAGTCATTAAAGGTATTATGAAAGATGCTGCGATTGCCGAACTCCAACAACATGCTACAGATGAACTGAGACATGCCAATATGGTAGCTGATCGTATCCTACAACTAGGTGGTACTCCACTACTCCATCCAAAAGAATGGTTTACACATACAAATTGTGGATATGAAGAACCTAAAAATTTTGATGTAGTAAGTATCTTGGAAGATTCGATAAAAGGTGAGCAATGTGCCATTTCAATCTATTCAAACTTAGCAGAAATGACACGAGACAAAGACATCGTCACCTACGATATCGTTTCTGAAATTCTTGCTGATGAAGTAGAACATGAAGAGGATTTACAAGCACTTCATGATGACATCTCAGACTTTGTCACAGATTTGAAGAAAAATTTAAACTAAATTATTGCACTTTTTGGTGCAAAATAACTTTAGTAGAGGATGCAGTAAAATCTGCATCATCACTTCGTCTATCATAAGCAATCACATACACTTCATCATCATCTTTTAAATAATTTTTTTCACCAAATTCAGCATAGGCAGTAGCTCCTATGGAAACAAGTGCCTGCTTTGGGTACTTACATGCTTTTAAATGCTCTGCTATATTCTCTAGTGGTCCAAAATCAACTTGTGTATTCATCTTATCAATAAGCCAATGTTTAAGTTGTGTATAGAAATAAGAATATCCTAAAAGTGGTGCATCCACCCCATAAGGGTATACCATACCCTCACGCTTCACAAAAGAGCAGAGATGGTAGTTATCCATTACCCCACCCTCTTCAAAGCTGTCTATAGCTATCCACTTATCTCCAATACCTTTAGAATTCTCGCCCCAAGACTTCTTCTCAGATATTTTTTTAGCACCCTCTTTTCTTATGGTGCAGTCATTAAATGTGGTAAATTGTTTTGCATCTAAGTCGATGACCTCATGTGCATCATTATAGACAATATCAAAGAGTACTGCAATCTCTGGCTCAACCTGTGCATTGGCTTCATAAGTAGGAAGCGTAAGTGTGTCAGTACCTATAGAGTAGAGTCCTAAAAAGCTCTCAGATCCAGGTAAATAAAAAGGGAAGATACCTTTAGGTGCATCTGCTGTTTGTGTTACCACATCTTTAAAGTCTTCAAGCTCACCAGCCTGTTCCAAATGATGTGCAAAATTACCTGCAACACCCAAACCTATGACATTTTTTAATTGCATAGAATAATCCTTCAATAGTAATAATAGAAGTATAGCTTAGTGATGATTAGTTTGTGTTTTTATAATCTGATAGATATGAGAAAGAGAAATCACCTACTACCCCAAGATAGTAGATGAGGAGGGTAACTTATTTACCTGCTGCAACAGCGTCTTTAAGTGTTTTACCCATTTTAAATTTAGGTGCAGTGTGTGCTGCTTTTGTATATGTTTTGTCTGTTCCTGGTACTTTACCAGACTTTTCTGCTACATCTACTGTTGAGAATGTTCCAAAACCTACAAGTGATACTGTTTCTTTGTTTACAAGTGCTTCTGTCACTGATGCAATAAATGCTTTTACTGCTCTTTCTGCTGCTGCTTTACTTTCAAACTCACCATTTTTTTGTACTAATTCTACGAAATCTGACTTTGTCATTCTTCTTCCTTTTTGTTTTAGATGCAGTTATTATAGCACAAGATACTCTTAAGTCAAGCTAAATAGGTCAATTAAAGCCCCATTTTATACTTTTTTCTATATTTTTTATTATTATAATATTACTATATAAATAGAATTTAAGATGTTGTAGGAGTTAATTAAATTTTAATGATATGAGAGAATGGTGCGTCAGAGAGGATTTGAACCTCCACACCCGTAGGGCACTACCCCCTCAAGGTAGCGTGTCTACCGTTCCACCACTGACGCACTGTGGATAATAGTTAAAGTACTATCAAACTTTAAAACTGAGGGTAACAAAAAGTTGTGACGGGATTATATCCCTCACAACCTTTTAGACTCTTTAAAACTTATCCAATAAATGGGTTAGCGTAAAGAGCAATAAGAGCAATTACCAATGTATAGATAACTTGCGCTTCGATCATTGCAAGAGCAATGAACATTGTAGTCATTAGTTTACCACCAAGACCTGGGTTTCTAGCTGTACCAGCGATTGTTGCAGCAGCAGTGTGACCCATACCGATAGCTCCACCAAGAGCAGCAAGACCAAGACCAACACCAGCAGCAACCACTGAGTAAGCTTTAATCATAGATTCGCCGTCTTCACCAGCGAAAGCAACAGCACCAAGTGCTAAGAAAAGTAAGAAAAACTTTTTCATAAAAAATCCTTAAAATATATTGTTTATAGTCCCAAGAATTACTTCATAAGACTTCGCTTTGAATCCGTTCGGCTTGCGTA
>DRQB01000029.1 GCA_011330645.1 Campylobacterota bacterium
ACACCATTTGTCTGAGCATCTTTGGCAAAAAACGATTTAGGAAGAGAGAGTAAAAGTCCTGAACCATCTCCTGTCTTACCGTCTGCTGCTATGGCACCTCTGTGCATCATACGAGAGAGTGAAGTAATGGCATCTTCTAAATTTTTATGTGAAGGGGTATTGTCGATAGAAGCCAAAAGCCCAAATCCACAGTTGTCCTTAAATGAAGTAAATAAATCTTGCATATTCCAACCTTAAATAATAATACGAGACATCATATAGTGTCTCTAAATGGGGTGGATTATAGCCAAAATGAGGTTAAGAATGGTTTAAGCGATGTACGCCTACGTAGAGCGTACTTAGATGTTTAACATCCTTTTGACTATAATTAGTAAAAAGTAAAGGAGTCATCATCAAAGGGTTTATTCTTAGCGTCAAAAAAGCCAAAAATGAAGACTCCATTGCGACTGTTTTAACAGCTACTGAAGTAAAGACCTACTACCGTTTTTTTGGTGCAAGACACTCCATACTTCAACTTGGTAATCTGGTAGATTTTGAAATAGAGGGAGAAGATGGTCGTTTTATGCCAAGGCTTCGTTCACTCTCTCATATGGGTTTCCCTTGGCTTTTTGACAAAAACAAACTGCTTATGTGGCATAACTTCATCAAGAAGTTTGAGCCTCACCTTAGAGATGCAGAAGAAGTTGACTCTTTTTACTATGATCTACTCTTGGATGCTGCTAAAAAATGGGATAAACAAAACCCCAAACGTATCGTCTGTGAGAGTTACATCACACTGCTGGAGTATGAAGGCAGACTCTACCCTGAAGAGAACTGTTTTATCTGTGAACAACGTATAGAAGATGACATCGCTCTTATGCAGGCTTTTAGACCCGCACACCCAAGCTGCATCTATGCCCCTGCTCTGCCTACAAAAAAGATACTAGACTTTTTTCAAAGTAAAAAAACTGTCTTTTTTGAAGACTATGAAGTAGAGTATCTCTATGATGTTGTGATGAAAGGGTTATGATATACTATCTTCTAAGGATTTAAGATGTTCAAATTATTACTCATACTCTTGACAACCTATACACTCAATGCAGGAGCACCTATGCAGAAACACTTTTATGATTTTAAAGCCAACACTATCACAGGAGAAGAAGTCTCTATGTCACGCTACAAAGGCAAGGTTGTTCTTGTTGTCAATGTCGCCAGTGAATGTGGTTTTACGCCACAATATGAAGGTTTGGAAAAACTTTATGAAATCTATAAAGCACAAGGGTTTGAGATACTTGCTTTTCCATGTAACCAATTTGGCGGACAGGAGCCAGGGAGTGGTGAGGAGATACAAAAATTTTGTAGCTCAAAATTTTCTGTCACTTTCCCTCTTTTTGAAAAGATAGAGGTCAATGGAGAAAATACCCATCCTCTCTATGTTTTTTTGAAGACTAAAGCCACTGGGTTTCTAGGAAGTGAAAGTATCAAATGGAACTTTACCAAATTTCTGATAGACAAAAAAGGGAATGTCATAGAGCGTTATGGTTCTATCACGAAACCTGCTACAATAGCTAAAGATATAGAAAAACTTTTAAAAGGATAAAACATGGCATACATCACACTGTGTAAATATGAAGATATGATTCCTGAGATTAAAGAGAAAGCAACACCCATACTGGAAAAAACAGGAAAACTTGGAGAAATATTTGAACTTTTAGCACTAGACAAAGATCTTTATTTTGCCACAGACATGATGGTGCAAAATTTTTTACTTAAAGAGACAAAACTCCCATACAACACCAAAGAACGCATTGCACTTCTTGTCTCTATGGAAAACAACTGCACAATGTGTGTAGATGTCCATAAAAACATCGCAAAGATGCTTGGGATGAGTGAGGCACAAGTAGAAAACACACTAGGTGGTATCGATGCCATAGACACAGATGAAAAAGAAAAAGCATTACTCAGACTTTGTCTTAAAGCAGCAAGTAAAGAAAGTTATAAAACAACACAGGAAGATATAGATGCGTTAAAAACGATGGGATGGAGTGAACTTGAAATTTTAGAAGCCATTCGAATAGCAGGATATTTTAATTATATCAACACACTGTCAAATGTTTTTGGTTTGGGAAAATAACACTTAAAAGAGAAAAAGGCTTACGCCTTTTTCACAAACTCTTGCTTCAACTTGATAGCACCGACACCTGGTACTTTACAGTCAATATTATGTCCGTCATTACCTTCAACAAGGCGGATAGTTTTAATCTTCGTACCAACTTTAATCCCATCACTACTGCCTTTTACTTTAAGGTCTTTAATCACAGTCACGCTGTCACCATCTTGTAAAATATTACCATTGGCATCTTTTACAACAAGTCCTGCTTCTTCTTCTACTTCAGCATCTGCATCTTTGTTCCATTCATATGCACACATAGGACAGATATAAAGACTACCCTCCTCATACGTATATTCACTGTCACATTTTGGACAATTAGGGATATTTTCCATTGTTTTTCCTTTGTATTATTTCTTTGGGTTGTATTTTACTCTTTTTGTTTTAAAAACATCTACTACTCTGCTAACTTCATACGGGCTAAAAGTCCTGCGGTTGTTGTGTAACCTACATCGGTAGAATGAAGTTTACCTTTGGCATTATAGATAAAATCTGTAGGATACGCACTCACTTTAAATTGTTCGGCCAGTACGCCTTGGGGGTCTTCTACTACTCTAAAAGAAACCCCTTCTTTTTTCATTTGCGCTTTAATATTTTCTATGCTACCTGACTGTACAGCAATCGTAAGTAC
>DRQB01000030.1 GCA_011330645.1 Campylobacterota bacterium
ACCAAGCAGCTTCAGGCGTGTTCAACTGACGGAAAATTACTGATTGCGGTAGACCAAGAAGGTGGAAAAGTACAAAGACTCAAAAGAAAGTATGGATTCTATGGTAAGTTTCCAAAAGCTGAAGATGTGATAAAAATGGATGAGAATAAAATAGAAAAAACCTATACGAAGATGAGTAAAGAGTTGAAATCTGTAGGGATTAATTATGATTTGGCACCCGTAGTAGATTTAGATATTAATCAACACAATCATGTGATTCATGGATTGGGACGTTCCTTTGGGAAAGACCCAAAGAGAGTGGCAAAATACGCAAGCATATTTATTGATGCAATGCATAGTAATGGGGTATTGACTTCTTTAAAACATTTTCCTGGACATGGCTCATCTGAGGGAGACACACACAAAGGATTTGTGGATGTTACACATCTTTGGAAGAGGGTTGAGTTAGAACCCTACCGTTTACTCAAAGATAAAGCCGATACTGTCATGGTTGCCCATGTCTTTAATAAAAAGCTAGATGACAAATATCCTGCAAGCCTTTCTTATAAGACTATTACAAAAATGTTACGTCAGAAATTAGGCTACCATGGTGTTGTGATTACGGATGATCTACAAATGGGTGCGATTTCTAAAAAATATGGATTGAGTAAGACTTTGAAATTAGCCATTAATGCCGGGGATGACATACTTTTGATAGGAAATCAACTTGACCCAAAACAAGTAAAAAGTACAAAAAATCTAGTCAATACTATACGCTCTTTAGTCAAACTTGGAGAAGTAAAAGTCGAAAGTATTGATCATGCATATGCGCGTATTCAAAAATTAAAAGAAAAATTGTAAGGAGTAGGTATGAAACAGGCACTATGGAAAATTATTAAATATGGTCCAATACTTTTTGGACTCTACAAAAAATTTAAACGTAAATAAGTTAAAAAAGATAGCGCTCTAAAATAATTTTTGCAGCAATAGAGTCTATTTTCCCATCTTTTTTATGTCTAAAGACACCTTGGGTAAGTTCTTTTGCTTCTATACTTGAACTTTGTTCATCTTGATAGGCAATAGGTATATCTAACTCAAGCAGTGAGACAAAATGCCGTATGCGACGTTCCATCTCTTCTGAACTTTGGGCATCTTTAGGTAACCCTACAATGAGTTTTTCGATTTCCCATTCTTCTAAAAAAGTATTGACATCACGTGCAGCTTGGTTACGGTTTTTTCTTAAAATGGCATCTTGGGGGAGAACAATACTGCCATCTAGGCAGATGGCTACACCAATGCGTTTAAGTCCTACATCTATACATGCTAATTTCATTTTAGAAGTATAACGAAACCTTCTTTTGATTGTGTGTTTATTGTGCTAAAATATCTGATATAGGAGATAGGATAATGAAAAAAACATGGATAGGTCTAAGTATAGTGGTATGTGCAGAAGCGACAGAGAGTTTTAGTGTTCAGAATATCGAAACATTTTGGATTTGGATAGCACTTTTTGCTTTAGCAATGATAGGGATTACGATACTTTTTGTCTCCTCTCGACAGACAATGAAAATACAAAAACTACATCAAGATATGCTCCAAAAACAATTGGAAATGGAAAAAAATCAAAATTTACTATTGACCAATATGAGTGAAAATATTCATCATATTGCCAAACAGGCATTGGAAAGAAGCAATCAAGCTATAGAACAGACTCAGCAACATTATCAAACAAAAGAAGAGGTGTTAGAGAATGTAGAGAATAGACTTTTAACCGTAACAAATGATTTAATAGATTTTTTACGCTTAAAATCCAAAAAAGTAGAGATAGTCAATGAAAAATTTAATATTAATAATGTTTTAAATGAAATATCTGGTTCCATCTGTTCACGTTTTTCAGGGAAAAATACCGAACTTATTTTTGATATAGATAATAATGTTCCTCGCTATATGGTAGGGGATTCTTTACATTTAGGACAAATACTTAGTAGTATTCTTGATCATATCATGGAACATTTTTCAGGAGATGAAGTAAAGTTGGAAATCTCTATGTTCAATACCTTTGATGAAAATATTGAATTACAGTTTAAATTTTCAGATACAGGTGGAGGTATTAGTACCGAAAAACTTGAAGCGCTCTTTACACCCTATTATGATGAAAACAAAGGTGCCTATATAGGGTTAGGGTTATTTGTTGCCAATGAACTTGTTTCTATGATGAATGGAGAATTAAGTGTAGAAAGTATTTTGGGTAAAGGAAATATTTTTACATTGACTTTACCTTTTTCAAAAACAGATGATGCAGATAAAAGAGTCTATCGTTTACCAGAAAAAATATTTAGTGCGAAAAAAGTTTTTATTGTTGATAATAATTACAATTCAGCTTTAGCAATTAAAAAGATGTTTGCCTATTTTAAACATGAAGTGAAGGTTATTAGCAAAGATGAATTTTTACGTAATATGCCGAACCTGACGCCTTATGATATTGTTGTATTGAATGAAGGGCTCTTTACAATAAGACTTGTGGAATACCTTAATAAAATCAAAACAGGAAAAGAGTTACGTGTGATTGCCCTCAATGACTTAATCCATGCGCATAAGAATAATTTTGTAGATGCCATTATTGATGTGCATCTTTTTAAGCCTCTAAATCAAGAGCGAATACTTGAAATGATTATTGATATGTACGATATTAAAGTACCAACGGCATTTAATACGGAGAAAAAAGGTAATCTCCCACAGGCCAACATACATAAGGGACATATCGTTGGGACAAAAAATGTCACACCTCTTCACTTTCAAGAGTTTAAAGGTAAAAATATATTAATTGTAGAAGATAATCTTATTAATCAAAAAGTACTGATTAATCTGTTACATCAATCAGAAATCCATATATCTGTGGCAAATAATGGACAAGAAGCAGTTGATTTAGTCAAAGGCAGTAAAAATGATTTTGATTTAGTACTTATGGATATCAATATGCCTATTATGGATGGATATACTGCAACACAAATGATTAGATTGGATGCGAAATATGATAATTTACCGATAGTTGCATTTACAGCTTTGGTATTAGAGAGTGAAATACGTAAAATGTTTAATAGCGGTATCAATGCATTTTTAGCTAAACCTCTCAATATCGGTAAACTTTATACAGTATTTGCTATGTATCTTTCAGAAAAGCCAATCAGTGAAACACTTGAAGAAAATGGAGAGGAAGTGTATGAGAACTATGATGGGTTAGATGTGCAAAAAGGTATTTCTCATGCGAATAACAGCGTTGCCCTTTATATTGAAGTTATTAAAGAATTTGGTATTGCTTATGGAAAAAGTGCAGAGGTTTTTGAAAAACTTGTATTAGAACATCGTTATGAACAGATTAGAATGTTGTGTGTTGATTTACGGGGACTTACAGGTACCATAGGTGCCTATGATATGCATGGACTGATTACTGAAATTCATCAATGTCTACTTTATAACAAAAGAGAATTACTTCCAAACTATATTGCGAAGTATACTTTTGAAATGAAAACTTTAAATAAATCGATTCAAAAAGTGGTTGCATTATAGTTATATTCCAGATATTAACGTATCTCAGCGATAAATGCATCCTTTTTGATGTCTTGTCGTACTTTTTGTAGTACTGTAGTTGCTGCTGCTCTTGTCGTATAGGGTCCTATAAGAAGTTTTGAGATGGATTTCCCTTCTTTTGGAAATTGAATGAGTTTATGGTTAAATCCATGGCGTGTTATCTTATAGATTAAGGCACTTTGAGGTTTACCAATAAATGAACCTGCCTGAATATAAAAATTTCCACTTGCAGAAGATTGTTCTATCTCTTTCATAGGTGCTTTAATGACAATAGCCTTATTTTGTGTAGTTTCTTGAGGCTTTCTCTCTTCTAGTTGGACATTATTACCTCTTGTTTTTTGAGGTATTTTTGCTTGTGTTTCCCATGGTTTTGGTGTCGTTGCAGAAGCAAGCGTTATGTGAGACTCAGGAAGATACCTTCGACAGATACGTAGTCGTTTCTTATAATAAGCAGATGTAAATAGATTAGAGTAGACTACTTCATGTTTGACAGTACTTGCATGTGTAAACCAGCCATCTCCCAAATACAGACCAACATGGGTAATTTTTCTACGATTATGACTGGTTGCGAAGAAAATGAGGTCACCATATTGTAAATTCTCAGGGGAGATACGTTTTCCTGCTTTGGCTTGATTTCTTGCGACACGGGGAATATCTATTCCCATACTGCCATACATATAATAGGTAAAACCTGAACAATCAAAATTATTTGGTCCTTCTTCTGCCCAAACATAAGGACTCCCCTGTAATTTTTTTACCATTTTTTTTAAACTTTTTTTAGTAGGTTTATACTTGACTTTTGGTTTGGTAATTGCATAGTTTGGGTGTTTTGGATGGTGTGGTGGTTTCTTTTGGCTACAGGCAGAAAGTAGTATGAGTGATAAAAATATTAGGGTTTGTTTTTTCATAGAGGTATTATAGGACAAAGCCTTTAATCTTTCCTAAAATTTAATATGTATTATGGCACAGCTTTTTTAGGTAATTTCATGCCCTTTTTCCATGGTGTGGTATAACGTTTATCAACAATTTTCATTTTTTTCAGTGGTACATCACAAGTCATGTAGCGTGAACGTTCATCTTCACTGAGATATCGTCTGCATAATTTCATACGTTTTAGATATCTAGGCTCTTTTTCAAAGTGTGAAACTGTCACCTTTCTATCACTGCTACTGGCATGAGCAAACCAACCCTCTCCAAGATAGATACCTACATGTGTGATACGTGTACTACGTTTATTTGTAGAACCAAAAAAGATGAGATCTCCGTACTGTAAATTAGTAAAGCCAATACGTTTCCCCATTTTTGCCTGTTCACTGGCTGTGCGAGGAATAGTGATCCCCATTTTCCCATAAATATTATAGGTAAGACCTGAACAATCAAAAGCATCAGGACCTTCTTCTGCCCATACATAAGGTTTTCCCAAATAACTCAACAGAAGTTCTTGAATATTTTTCCGTTTAGGTTTACAGGTGATTTCAGGTTTTATGATACTGTAATTTGGATAGTGATAGGGTTGTTTAATGATTTTCTGGGAACATCCTGAAAAAAACAACAACAAAAAAAGTAGGAGTAATCTATAGTACATATATCTACCTATATTAAAGTATGAGCATGGCATCACCATAAGAGAAAAATCGGTATTTTTTTTCTATGGCTTCATGGTATAAGTCTAACGTTTTTTCTCTTCCTATAAAGCTTGATACGAGCATAATAAGTGTGCTTTTTGGTAAATGAAAATTAGTGAGTAAATGGGTGACTCTTTGGGGTGGATTGGAAGGATTTAAAAAGAGGTCACACTCTCCTTGTTTTTTCTTTGTCCTCACATAGTATTCAACGGTTCTTGTTACAGTTGTACCTATGGCTAAAAGTGGTGTATCTTGTTCCAATACCTTCGCTGAAGTTTGTGGAATATCAAAATATTCAGAATGCATAGGGTGGTCGAGTATCTCTTTTGCATCTACAGGTTTAAATGTACCAGCACCTACATGTAGGGTTATCTTATGTGTTTTATGTCTTGTTTCTAGTGCTTCAAAGAGTTCAGGGGTGAAGTGTAAAGAAGCTGTAGGTGCAGCAACAGCACCTGCATGTTTCGCAAAAAGTGTTTGGTAGTCTGTTTCATCTTCTTTATTGTCTTCTCTTTGCATATAAGGTGGTAAAGGTAAGTGTCCTATCTTATCAAGAATGAGTACCAGATCTTCAAAACGGATTTTTTTATTTTTATGTGTAAAGGTTACGATACGTGAACCATCGTTATTGAACTCAGTCACGGTAGCGATGAGGTCATCATCGAAAATGAGTTTTGCACCTATTTTTACTTTGCCTCGTATCATGACAAGAGAGTGATAGGCATCAAGCGGCTTGTTAAAAAGAAGTTCTACCTTCCCTCCACCTTGGAGGATACCCTCTTTACTGATACCTAGTGCTTCCTTTGTACCAAAAATACGCGCTTTTATGACCCGTGTGTCATTGAGAAAAATATCACATTCTTTGGGTATAAAGTCTAAAAGGTGTTGAAATGTGGTATGGGTAACCGTATCTGTTTTTCTGTCATAGACCAAAAGTTTTGCATGATCTCTTGGGTGTACAGGTGTGGTAGCTATGTACTCTTGGGGGAGTACATAGTCATAACTTTGTGTGAGTAAATCTTTAGACATTAATGGGTACTGGTTTCACTTTCTTCTTCATCTTCTTTCTCTTCTACATAAGGGTTTACCATACGTACAATGAGGATAGAAATACCATAAAGCAAAACAAGAGGTGCAGCCATAAGAAGCTGTGTCAGTACATCAGGTGGGGTGAGCAATGCAGCGACGACAAAAATAATAAGTACAGCATAACGAAAAAAGTCTATGAGTGTTTTGTCTGTGACCAATCCAAGTAAGGCTAGGAAATAGGCAAATACAGGTAGCTCAAAAGCAATACCAAAGCCCATCATGATTTTAGTAAAAAACCCTACATAGTCTTCAATGTTGATAAGAGGCGTATAGAGGAAGGAACCAAAGGTAATGAGAAATTGGAATCCAAAAGGCGTAACCACATAGTAAGCAAACATGACTCCAATAAAGAACATGACTGAGCCACCGATGACAAAAGGGAGAATCATTTTCTTTTCATTGCTGTAAAGACCTGGGGCAATAAAGAGCCAAACTTGGTAAAGAATAAATGGTAAAGCACCTAAGAGCCCTGCAAAAAAGGATACTTTGAGTGCCACAAAGAATGCGCCTCCCACTTGGTGCGTAGTGACCATACCATCAGCGGCTTTTTTTGAAAGTTCTGCGACTTGTGCCAGTGCAGTATTGAGTGGTGCGGTAATCCATTCTAAGATAACCTCATGAAAAGTAAAGGCTACAATAAATGCGATAAATACTGAGAGTACAGAAAGTCCCAATCTTTTACGAAGTTCAACGAGGTGGGGTCTTAAATCTTCAAACATTAGGCATCACTCTTTTTATCATCTTTTTTCTCTTTGTTTTTAGCTGAGATTTTTGTTTTCTTTTTAAAGGTTACGGTTTCATTTTTTGGTTCTACTTGGGAAGTTGAGGATTCTTTCTCTGTTTCTTGTATTACTTTTCTCGGTGCTTCTGCGTAGGCATCTTGTTTCTGTGTGATTTGTTCTGTTGGAAAATCTGCAGAAGAACCACTCTCATAATCTATTTCATCATTAAAGTCAATATTTTTAAAGTTTTTCAATTCATTGGTTGCATCATCAAGCTGTTTTTTATAGTTAAGTGCTTCCTCTTTAAGGTCTGCGATTTTCATCTCTTCTTCTAAAGAGCTTTTTGCATCACCGATGGTCTTTTTGACACTTTTAATAAATTTTGCCATTTCTACAAGTGCTCCAGGAAGTTTATCTGGACCTAAAAAGAGTATTGCGATAACAGCTATAAGAAGTAATTCGGTAAAGCCGATGCCAAACATAGATAACCTTAAAATTTTAATAGGTGTATTTTAACAGATTATCCTAAAATGTAGAGTGCAAGTTCATCGCTCAGAAAGAAATCATCATTATAATAGTGGGTATCTGAGGCATTAAGTTTCTTTTCTTCACAAAGAAATGCTGCTCGTTGTTGCATGCTTGGAGACAAGGCGGTTTTTTCTATGCCAATATTTGAGCGCAATCCTAAAAATATTTTTTCAGTAAGAAGTTCATCGCAAGTGAGTATCTCTTCCGTGATATGTAGTGGATTCTCTATGTAGTTTTCTATACCTGTAGTAGGGTAAAAACGTTTGTCTTTTAGAAATCCAACTGCACCCGCACCCGCACCAATGTAATCTTTTATTTCCCAGTAGCCTTTATTGTGTCTACTTTGGTAACTTCCAAAATTAGAGATTTCATAGGCTTTAAAGCCTCTTTTTTCTATCTCTTGTGTGACAAAAAAAGCAAGATTTTCATCTTCTTGACGTACTTCAGGGGTAGCTGAAAATTTAGTCCCATTTTCTATGGTAAGTTCATAGGCAGAGATATGGTCTATGGGGAGTGTAAAAGCAGTTTCTATATCATAGGACAATAGTGCTTTGCTATCATCTTGATAGTTATAAATGAGGTCTAAAGAGATATGTTTGTATCCAAGTGCCTCTGCATGCAGTATGGCATCTTTGGCTTGTTGTGGATTGTGTGCTCGGTTGAGTGCTTTAAGTTTTGTAGCATTAAAACTTTGTACTCCAAAACTCACGCGATTGACACCAAGTTTAAACATACCACCAAGCCACTCTTTTGTGGCAGAATTCGGATTCGCTTCGGTGGTAATTTCTGCATTTTTTTCTAAATATGGTTTGAGTAATTCAAAAATAGGTTGATAAAGTTCTGGACTTACTGTAGAGGGTGTTCCTCCTCCTATAAAAAGTGTTTCTATGCTCTGATTTGTTGCCCCAAAGCGTTCCAGTTCAAAAGAGAGTTGTTTATATAATGCATGCATATATGCTTCACGTGTATCAAACTTATCTACATAGGTATTGAAAGAGCAATAGTGACATTTTGAATCACAGTAAGGGATGTGAATATATACAAGCAAATTTACATACCTTTCAAATGCCTATAACCATTTTTTAGATAAAATAATATCAGAAAATTTAGAGCTTTAGTTAAAGTACTAAGAGAATAATGAAATATTTTAAATGAGATGATATGCAAAAACAGAAGACCTACCGGCCAAATGTTGCAGCCGTCATACTCTCTTCCAGATATCCAGAAACATGTGAGTTTTTTGTGGCACACAGGAGTGATATTAAAAATGCATGGCAATTTCCTCAGGGGGGCATCGATGAAGGCGAAACACCTAGGGAGGCTCTACGTCGAGAATTGTTAGAAGAGATAGGCTGTGACAATGTTGAAGTATTGGGTGAATACCCAGAATGGATTTCGTATGACTTTCCTAAAGTTTCACGAGGAAAAACATACCCATTTGATGGACAGACCCAAAAATATTTTTTGGTACGTCTTAAAGAGGGTGCAGAGATAGATTTAGAGGCGTATGATATACCAGAGTTTAAAGAGTATGACTTTGTATGTTATGAAGATTTACTCAAAAAAGTGACGTATTTCAAACGTCCTGTTTACAGAAGAGTGATAGATTATTTTATAAAAGAGGGTCTTATTTAGATGTTAGTGGTACATAAATATGGTGGTACAAGTGTTGGTGATTTGGACCGTATTGAAAATGTGGCAAATAGAGTAGCCAAAGCAAGAGAAGCAGGAGATGACATCGTAGTCGTTGTCTCAGCAATGTCTGGTGAGACCAATAAACTCATAGGGTATGCAGAACACTTTGCATCTCAGCCAGCTAAAAAAGAGATGGATATGCTTTTAAGCTCTGGTGAACGAGTAACTGCAGCATTACTTTCTATCGCTTTGCAGTCAAAAGGTTTTGATGCTGTGGCTATGACAGGGCGTCAAGCTGGAATCGTTACAGACGACACGCACACTTATGCACGTATCGAATCCATAGATCCAAAAGCAATGCATGATGCAATCGAGAAAGGTAAAGTGGTTGTAGTAGCTGGGTTTCAAGGTATAAACAAAGACGGTTCGGTGACGACACTTGGCCGTGGTGGTTCTGACCTCTCTGCTGTGGCATTAGCAGGTGCCTTAAAGGCCGACCAGTGTGAGATTTACTCAGATGTAGATGGTATCTATACTACGGATCCACGCATAGAACCTAATGCGAAGAAGCTCGATACTATTTCATATGATGAAATGTTAGAACTTTCAAGTTTAGGAGCAAAAGTATTACAAAATCGTTCCGTTGAATTGGCAAAAAAATTGGGTGTGAAGCTTTATGCAAAAAGCAGTTTTTCAGACAATGAAGGCACATTGATAACAGAGGAGAGTGACAATATGGAAGAAGTATTAGTATCTGGTGTTGTACTAGATAAAAACCAAGCACGTGTAACACTGAGAGGTGTTTCGGATAGACCAGGGATTGCTGCAGAGATATTTACAAAGTTAGCAGATGAAAATATCAACGTGGATATGATTATCCAAAATATGGGAACGGACGGTTCAACCAATCTTGGATTCACTGTGCCAGAGAGTGAAATTGAGAATGCCAAAAAAGTGATGGAAGCGTTTGATCATGACATCGCAGGTATGGATTATGATGAAAAAGTATGTAAAGTCTCTGTTGTAGGCGTAGGTATGAAGTCTCACTCAGGTGTGGCCGCTACAGCATTTACAGTGTTAGCTGCGAACAATATTAACATCCAGATGATATCGACTTCAGAGATAAAAGTTTCTATGGTGATAGATGAAAAGTATGGCGAATTGGCTATTCGTACACTTCACGAAGCTTACAAGTTAGATAAATAATGCAGCAACTACTCAAGTGGACACTCGATACGATACGTGAAGAGGAATCTTCTTTCTCGTGGATGGAAGAGTACCGTTATGAGTGGGCACCCTTGGTAAAAAGTGCAGTGTCTCAGGTAGTCAATGGCAAAACCGTTCTGATTGTTACTGATGAATCCCATAAATGGTTTGGAAAATATATCTTAAATAGTATTAATGAACTCAGTAAAAATAGACCGTTACTGCCGTTTTATCAACTTTCTGATTGTTTCCCAAATTTACAAAATCTTCACAATACACAAGAGATGCAACTCCTTGAAGATATGTTAGATATTTCTTATCCAAATGGATATTATATGTGGTACATAGGTAAAGGCGGACATCCTTATACAAAACTGGCATACAGATGTGATGATAGTTTTTTATGGATACTCGATGAAGAAGTACAAAATAGTTTTGCCTTTCGTAGTACAGACCCTTTGATTGATATAAAACTTTTACAGCTTTTTAAACTTTTCGATAATACACTTTCAGCAGCACTTTTTGGGGAATTAGATTTAGAATCATGAAGTTAACTTCTCAAGTGATAGTAACCTCAAAGATAGAAGAGACTATCGCTATGCTTGAAGCACAAAGGACCCATGAACGTATCGTTAAAGTATTAGAAGAGGAAAAATCTTTTTCTGTAGATGATGCTAAAGAGGTCATCGCTAAAGCCTATATGGCGAGTGAAGAGACGACAGTTATTATACTTTCTGCCAAAGTCTTTTCTCCCATTGTGCAAAATAAACTGCTTAAAGTCATAGAAGAACCTCCTAAAAATAAAGAGTTTATACTCATCACACAGAGTAAGTCTACCATTCTTGATACCATACGTTCTCGTTTACCTATTACTGTGCTTTCTGAGACTAGAGAGGAAGAGGTGTTGGGGTTGGAACTTTCAACACTTTCTCTCTCCTCTGTGTATGAATTTATACAAACACACAAACGTACCAATGCCAAAGAGATGACTATGATCGTGGAACGCATAGCCAAAGAGGCTATGACTTCAGGTAGGTACAACCTAGATGAGAAGACACTTACGTTATTTTCTGATTGTTTTGTGGCACTTGATATGGGGTCTCCTCCGCAGTTTGTATTGAATGCTTTGCTCTTAAAGTTGTTGGCTCGTAAAAAACGGTAAAATATTTATATCTATTTTTTTAATTGCCATGTATTAAATTTGTGGCGTTGTGGTTCTCTTCATTTTTTTTAGAAAAAAACGAAGCAAAAAAATCGTCATGGCTCTCGAATCGCTCTGCTTTCAAGGGCGTTCGCCATGACAGGCACGCATTCGCGTGATTAATAGAGAGAGGGTTTTTCTGTATGTATATTTATAAATTAGGTTCAATTTCTGATAAGAAAAAAGCACTTAAAACACTTGGTGTTGAGTCTGGTGGTGTGGGGATTATGGCTAAGAAGATGGAGTTATTGTACTTCTTCATCAAAGACTTGAAAACTCCTGCGGCAAATATACTGAAACAGGATGCCTTGAGTATCGGGGCAGAATTGGCAGTACCGGGTGGGGTGATTACCTGTGAGAAGCCTACGTATGACTGTATACTCATAGGTACACGTAAGCATATGGAAACACTCTCTAAAAAAGAACTAGCGCAACCTTTTGGTTTGAAAACTTTGGCTACGGAACTTAAAAAATTTCTTGCTATCAAAAGCTATCCTACACAAATCATGGGTGTCATCAATGCCAATGATGACAGCTTTTTTGAGGGGAGCCGCTTTCAAAAAGAGGATGCCGTCTCTCAGATAAAGCAGATGATAGCTGAGGGTGCAGATATTATTGACATCGGAGCAGTCTCTTCCCGTCCCAATGCAGAGGTGGTGAGTGAGCTTGTCGAACTCGAACGCATAAAGCCTATTTGCGATGCCATAGCTTCTGAAAAACTCTATAACAAAATTACCTTTTCTGTGGACTCCTATGCACCAGAAGTTGTAGAGTATGCACTTAAAAGTGGATTTACACTGATTAATGACATTACCGGTGCCAGCGATGAAGCCATCATCAAATTAGCAGTGCAATATGATGCAAAACTCTGCATCATGCATATGCAAGGTACACCTCAGAGTATGCAGAAAAACCCTAGCTATGACGATGTCATGGTAGAAGTCTCTGAATTTTTTGAAGAACAAATAGCAAAGTGTGAAGCTTTGGGGATGGAGAGAAAAAACATCATTTTGGATGTAGGTATAGGTTTTGGTAAAACCTTAGACCATAACCTCACACTCATTAAAAATATGGCACATTTTAAAGTCTTTGGGTGTGAAGTGTTGGTAGGTGCAAGTAGAAAGTCGATGATAGATAAAATTATCGCTTCTTCTCCTGAAGAGAGACTCCCCGGAACATTGGCGATTCACCTTAAAGCAGTAGAAAATAGTGCGAGTATTGTGCGTTGTCATGATGTGGCGGAGCATAAGCAAGCATTCGCAGTATTTGAAAAATTAAATTAAGAAAAGAGTGATGACAAAACAACAATACTTAGAAAAAACAAAAACCCTTAAAAAATGGGCACACGCCTACTATGTTGAGGACAACCCCATCGCCACAGATGAAGAGTATGACAAGCTTTACCATGAAGTGCTGGACTATGAGACAGCACATCCTGATGAGGTAGTGGAAGATTCTCCTACCAAGCGTGTGGGTGGTGTAGTACGTGATGAGTTTTCTAAGGCGAAGCATATCAAACGTATGTGGAGTATGGAAGATGTATTTACGACTGAAGAAGTACAAGAGTGGCTAGACAGAGTAGAGAAAAATGTAGGCAAATGTGACTACTTTTGTGAACCTAAGTTTGATGGGGCGAGTATGAACCTGCTTTATGAAGACGGCAAGCTTGTACGTGCCATTACCCGTGGGGATGGTGTCATAGGTGAAGAGGTAACAGACAATGTACGTACCATACGCTCTGTACCTCTTACCATAGAGTATGAGGGGCTTATAGAGATACGTGGAGAAGTGGTTATTCGTAAAGATGATTTTGAAATCATCAATAAAGAACGTCTTGATGAAGACGAAGCACCTTTTGCCAACCCACGTAATGCAGCAGCAGGGAGCCTCAGACAGTTAGACTCATCTGTCACTGCCAAACGTAGG
>DRQB01000031.1 GCA_011330645.1 Campylobacterota bacterium
GGGTTGATTGTAGGTGATTTAAATCGTGAAGTCTCCCAAATAGTAGTCTCTTTAGATATTGATTTTTCTATGATAGAAGAGGCAAAAGAGGGGACACTATTTGTGGTGCATCACCCTCTTATATTTGGCAAACTTACACAACTTGATTTTGCTAAATACCCTTCAAATCTTATGGAAAAGATGATACTCAAAAAGCAGTCATGTATTGCGCTGCATACAAACTTTGACCAGACACATCTCAATAAATATGTCTTTACAAAGATTTTAGGCTTTACTTTGGAATCTCAAAATGCTTTTCTTTGTACAACAAAAGGTACATGGAACTACAAAGCACTTTTGAACTTAATAAAAGAGAAATTGGAGCTTCCTACACTCAGAGTAGTGGGCAAGAAAGAGAATATAAAATCTATCGCATTATGTACAGGAGCTGGGGCTTCTTTAATGGATGAGGTAGAGGCTGATTGTTTCTTGACAGGGGACATCAAATATCATGATGCGATGAAAGCCATGAGTGAAAATTTGATGATGATAGACATCGGACACTATGAATCTGAGAAGTTTTTTGCCCAGATATTGATAGATGAATTGAAAGTTTTACCTATTTTGGCTATAATTGCGAATTCTAAAAACCCATTTCATACTGAAACGTATTAAAAATAGGTTCTTAAACCTGTAAAAAGTTACAGAAATACCCTTAAATCCTAAAGGACAGAGATTGAACAAACACTTAAATGAGCTTATTGAACTATCTAACAATGACAAAGCAATTGACTCTTATACGCCACAACTTGAAGCTGCAGATAAAAAAGTAGCAAAAATTCAAAAAAAGATTGATGCTGCACAGGGTGAATTAGATACTCTGAATACAGATATTGCAGACAATGAAGCAAAAGTAAAAACATTTGAAGAACAACTAACACTTCTGAATGAACAACTTTCTTCAAATGCTAAAAAATTGAAAGAAATTTCTACAGAAAAAGAGATGAAAGCACTCTCTTTGGAAGAAGATATCGCAAAAGAGAAAATGACTTTTGCCAATGAAGAGATAGACAGACTTCAAGGTATCAATGAAACAAAAAAAGCACTACTTGAAGAAGTAAGTGAAAAAGTAACAGCACTGACTACAGAGTTTGATGCGGTGAATAAAGAAGTATCAACTGAAAAAGCAGAGATAGAAAAGGCTAAAGCAGAACTCTTTACCCAAAGAGAAAAACTTAGTAGAAATATTGAGCAAAAAGTACTTGCATTTTATGAAAAAATTCGTATTTGGGCAGGGAACAGTGCGGTTGTTCCTGTGAAAAAACAAGCATGTTATGGTTGTTATATGAAGCTGAATGACAAAACATATGCAGAAGTCATCAAGGCAGATGAAATTGTAAATTGTCCTCACTGTGGACGTATTTTATACCTAGAGCCTGTTACAGCTGAAGCATAAAAAAGTGAAACACTATGGAGAAAACATTCTTTTTTCTCTATAGTCTGCTTGCTTTTTTATTCTACTTTTTAGCACTTCCTTTTCTACTTCTTTTTTCTTTTAAATCAAAATATAAAGATTCATTGCCGGCTAGATTTTTCTTATGGAAAAACCCACCTTTAAAACCTCATGGTATTTGGTTTCATTCGTGTAGTTTTGGAGAGGCAAAAGCCATTAAGCCATTGGTAGATAGCTTACCCAGTGAGCTACTGCGAATGAGTAGTACAACACACACGGGTTATGATGCAATTACAGACTATACGCAAGAGAGTCGTTACTTGCCTTTTGAATCACTGCTCTTTTTTTGGCTAAAACCTCAAAAAGTTTTGGTAGTGATGGAAGCAGAGTTTTGGTATTTACTTTTTGCTTTGGCACAAAAAAGAGGAGCAAAGACTCTGCTTATCAATGCGCGCATGTCTGACAGGTCTTACCCAAAGTATGTACGTATGGGGTGGCTCTATAGACAGATATTTAAATATATTGATGAAGTCTATGCACAAACTGTTATCGATAAAGAACGTTTAGAGGCTTTGGGTGCAAAAAATGTTGTGGTTACAGGGAATATTAAACTCTCTATGCTTCCAAAGGTCAGTAAGCATTTAGAGAAACCCTCTGCTTTGGTTGTCTGTGCAGCAAGCACCCATGAAGGAGAAGACGAACTCATTTTAGATGCCTTCTCGGAGTTAAAAAAAGAGCATGCTGAAGCGAAGCTCCTTGTCGTACCACGTCATCCTGAGCGTTTTGCGAAAGTGGCAAATATGATAGAAACATTTGCTAAAGATGAAAATATTTCATGGCATAGATACTCTCAAAATGAAAGTTTAGAAGATGATATTGTGCTTATCGATGCTTTGGGTGAGTTAGTCAATATTTATAGTATTTCAGATATTGTGATTCTTGGTGGGGCATTTGAACCTATTGGGGGACACAATGCAGCTGAAGCTGCACAGTTTGGGTGTAAAATTATCTCTGGGAAGTATTATTTTAATCAAAAAGATATTTTTGAAGCTGTAGAAGGCATTGCAATTGTAGAAGCATCCAATCTTTCCCGCAGGCTTTTGCAGTATGGGGTTTTGAAGCGTACTTCTTTGAAAACGAAGAGTGATATTTCTCCTATTATAGAGAGCATAAAAAATGTTTTATGAGATAAGAGAAAGTAAGGTCAGTTTACGTATTAAAGCACAGCCTAATGCAAGTAAATCTGAGTTTGCTGAAGTATATGGGGAAGATGCGATTAAAATACGTATTAAAGCGCCAGCGGTAGAAGGTGCAGCAAATAAAGAGTTAGTAAAATTTCTCTCAAAAAGTTTTAAAGTCCCGAAAAGTGATATAATTTTCAAAACGGGGCAAAATAGTAAAGTAAAAATAGTAACATTTCCACTCACGGAAAAATTTAGTAAATGGATAGAAGAAAATGGCTACAGATAAAGCATACAAAGTCTTAGCAAGACAACAAGATATTTCAAATAAAAAAGCAAAAGAACTCATTGATAGAGGACTTGTGTTTGTCGAAGATAAAAAGGTGAAAATTGCACGTGCGGATATTCACACAGAAACAATCTTTAGAATAGAGTACCCTGAAGATATAGAGATACTCTACCAGGATGATGACATCATCGCTATCAACAAGCCTGCACAAGTAGATTCATATGATATTCAAGATGCTATAGATGGAGCAGAGCTTTTACATAGACTTGACCGTGACACTTCAGGTGTGTTGTTGTTGGGCAAAAACAGAGCGTTTATAGACCATGCTATCAAAGAGTTTAAAGCCCGCAGGGTTGAAAAACATTATGTGGCTTGGATAGAGGGTGTACTTTATGAAAAGGTAGAGATAGATGAACCTATTTTTACCA
>DRQB01000032.1 GCA_011330645.1 Campylobacterota bacterium
CATTAGGCATGATTTGTAGTTGTTTAAGACGCTCTACATTGTCCTTTTCTCCATAAAATGTCACCGTATAAAAGTCATTCTCACCTTTGATGAAGCCAATAGGCATATCACGATTGAGTGTGCCTATGGCTTTGGCAATGGTTTCAAAATTGACATGGTAGGTCTTTGCTTTGAAAGGATCTACTTCTATGTTAATCGCACTTTCATAGCCACCAAAGACTTCCACGTTCCCTATGGCTTTGTTACTCAAAAGGTGTGGCTTTATGAAACTGTCTGATATCTTACGAATA
The DNA here is from genome assembly GCA_011330645.1 of Campylobacterota bacterium. Classification (GTDB taxonomy): domain Bacteria; phylum Campylobacterota; class Campylobacteria; order Campylobacterales; family Sulfurovaceae; genus Sulfurovum. Next base: position 291 of record DRQB01000032.1, read on the forward strand.
TCTGCCAAGGTCACATTTTTATTTTTAGGACTTAGGGCTATCACATCTACAGGAAGCGTAAAGTCTCCTGCAGTATATATGGCAGGGTTGGTACCATTGGGTAGTTTCGCTTTTGCGATACTCAAAGCATTCGCCACATCAACTGCCGCTGCATTGAGTCCTTTTTTGTAATCAAACTCTGCTTTTACGATGGAGTAGTTTGCTACATTCACGGAGCTTACATCGCTCACAAGCCCCAAACGGGAAATCTCTTGCTCGATAGGCTTGGAAACAGTCGAGGCTGCCACCTGTGCAGTGGCTCCTGGTACATTGGTAATCACGATAACCTGTGGTGGGTTTGCATCTGGAAACAAGTTTTTAGGCAAAGTAATCAGTGCGATAATCCCCATGATAAAAAAGGCTGCTATGAGCGAATAAAGCACATAGGGTCTCTTGTAAAAAAATTCAAACATCTTTCTACTCCTTTACTTTAAGTGCATAACCACTGGTAAGTTTGAGCAAAATATCTGGCTTAGCAAGTACAATCTTCTGATCTGACAAATCATCTGCTACGACCAGACCCTGCTGGGCACTTTGAAGTACCGTCACTTTTCTAGGTATAGCATGTGTACCGTTCACCTCTAACACTTCACTGTTTCCTTCACGATTCAAAATAGCATCAAAAGGCAGTAACACACCTTGCCCTTCAAAGATAACCACTTCCACCTCTACACGCTCACCAGAAGTAAGTCCTTTGGCTTCATCGACATAGGCTTTAAACTCATTTAGTCCATGATAGGTACTGTTTAGTGCATGTAAGTCATACTCTTTGCCTCCATACATCACAGCTTTTGGTGTCACGTTTTCTGGTGTACGTACAAGTAGACTAAAACCTTTTTGTGCACTTATCTGCACCATAGGTTTCCCTGGCATTGTCACATCTCCTACAGCAGAGGATACTTTGGTCACAATACCATCTATGGGTGAGATGAGTGTGGCATAACTCAATTGATTCTTTAATGCTTTAATCTTGGCGTTCAGTCCTGCCATTTCACTTTGTTCTTTTTGCAACTGTTCCACAGAAGCACCTTTAACTCTATAGAGTGCCTGTGTACGTTTATGGCTTTTTCTAAGATTAAGCAATGACACCTTCAATGCATCAATATTTGCAAGGATATCTGTAGTATCAAGCTTGGCAAGTAGCTCTCCTTTTTTCACATGTACCCCACTTTGTGTCATCTCTAACACACGAGAAGCAATGCGAGAAGAAAGCGTTACATCTGATTCATTCATCCCTACTGCCAGATAGGGTAACGTGAGCTTTACAATACTGCTTTTAGGCTGCATTGTTTTTACCACAACTGGGTAAATTTTTGCTACAGGAGAAGATGCTTCTTGGGCTTTTTTATTTTTAAGTGTTTTAATACCTAACACAACCAAAACAGCAACGATTAGTAGTGCCAATACAATTTTTAATACTTTTTTCATTTTACAATCCTTCTTAAATCATTTCCATAAATTACTGCTAACTGCGCGATATCCTGCCATTTCTTGGCACGAAAGCTATAGAGATTTGCTTTGGCATTTGCCAAGGCATCTTCATAGCGTAAATACTCCTCTTGCGTGCTCTCTTCATTTTCTAAAGAGACTTTGGCAATCTTGAGAAGTCTTTCTTGATCACGCACACTTTTTTTAGCCAAAACCATTGAATGTTTCAGAATTTGAATCTCTTTTCTAAGCTGTTTTGCTTGGACAGTAAGCGTATGCTTGGTTTGGGCATAGGCAGTTTGTTCTTTTAAATATGCCAATTTTGCTTCTTCTGATGCCGTTGTTTTACTCCTGTCAAAAAGAGGCATACTCACATAGATGCCGGCACTGCCAAAATGTTCATTAACACCTTTACCGTTGTTGTAAGCATCTGCTTGCGAATAGGTGTAGTTTCCCTTGGTCACGATACTTGGATAGTAAGCTTCAGAAGCCGCTTTCATTCCTCTTTGACTTGCCTTCACTTTGGCATGCAGCGGTTTCAATGCAAAGATTTCTCCCCTTCTTACTGCTCGCTTCAATCGTAATGCCACACTTTTTCGTAAATGAATATTGGTGAGTGATTCTATTTTTGATGTGAGTACATTGATATTTTGATCAATGTTATTCATCGCAATATCCAAATCGTTAATGTGACTGTTTAGTACATATAGTGCACTTTGAGGTGTTCGTTCTTCCTTCACTTTCAATTTTGTAATCTTCAAGGTTTCCAAAATAGAATGTTTTTTCGTCTTCAGTGCCTTTTTGAGTGCTTCAAGGTAACGCAACTGTGCCACAGAACCTACTACTATAGCTTCACGCTGCAAAAGTCCCAACTTTCGTTTTTCTTTTGCTGCGAGATGCAAAAATTTTGCTTTCTCTTTGAGTGTGTAGATAGACTTGATAAAGATAGGCCAGGTAAAACTAGCCCCTTCTCGCCATATTTGTTTACTAAAAGGCTGCCCTACCGTTTGGTCTTGTACCATTCCTATGAGTTCATTGGGTGCGACAGGTAAAATGCCATTTGGACTGTTGTAGATCTCATATCCGGCATGCACATCTACTGTTGGCATCAATTTATCATCAAGTGCCTGTTGGTCGAGGAGACTTTTATCTACAGCCAACACATCCAGTCTGTTTTCTGGTCTATGTTTCAAAGCATCCAAGAGTGTTGTAATACTCGTTGCATGTAGTAAATGCCCTGCGAGCAATACCGATATCCCTACTTTATATAATTTAGACTTCATTTGCACTCCTTTAACATCTGTTGTATTTTTTTGATGACATAGTCTGCTATTTCATCAATATCACACCCTGCACAAGTATCTAGTAAAATATCTTCTTTTTGTGCAGCAGTTTCCCTTAAAGGTTTTGTGGTTACCATCAGGTTGAGTGTACCAATCACCATAAAGTACAAAATCATCGGTACAGTATTATGAAAACACCCTTTTTCTTCTCCACGTTTCAATATATCACTAAACAGCGCAAACAATTGTCGCATAGAAGAAAAGAGCATTTCGGGTACCACCGCACCACTGTCACTGAGTTCTTTTAAAAGCAAAGCAGGTAAATAAGGGTGAGAACAAGCAAAGCGTGCATAGGTACGAATAAAACTTTCCAACTCTTCTATGGGTTTGTTGTATTTTTTATTCTCTTCTATTACTGTCTGTTGTATCTCTTCAAGTACCTGTGACATCACTGCTTCATAGAGACCTTTTTTATTTTTAAAATAGTAAAAGACCATTGCTTTGTTGAGTCCACATAGTTTTGCCAACTCATCCATGGAAGCGGAGGCATATCCTTTTTGGGAAAATAGCTGTATCGCACTACTGATAATCAATGCTTTTGATGCTTCTGCATCTCTTTTTTGTATTTTCTTTGACATAGTATTCCTAAATTAATTAACTGGTTAGTTAATTATATATTATGCTTGCTTAATTAAAAATTAACTTATAGAAAGGGATTCTACAAATTTTTTAAAACTTTTTCCAAAAAGAACTGCTAAGCAATACAAACACAGTATAACATTCCAGTCTACCAATAATCATAGCAATAGAAAAAAAAAAGTTTATCAAAATCATTAAAAAAAGAAAAATTATCAGATGGACCAAGCAGTGAGAAACCTGGACCCACATTACCAACTATGGCAAAGGCACCTGAAATGGCACTCATAGCGTCAAACCCTCTTGCATAGATATAGATAGTGACGATTCCCACGGTCAACATAAAAAGTGCAAAAAAGCCAAAAGTAGAGGAAAGTATACGTTCTCTTTGTTTCACACCATCAACAAAAACTGAAATAATAGTATTGGGATGTAAAATACGTTTAAACTCTGAAAAAAGTGTTTTAAAAATAATGACATAACGTATGACTTTGATACCCCCAGCTGTTGAGCCAGCATTACCACCTATAAGCATAGCGATAAAAATCAAAGCAATCGCCAAGTGAGACCAAGTACCATAGTCAATCGTTGCAAACCCCGTCGTGGTCATGACAGATGCAATCGTAAAAAATGCATGTTTAGAGGCATCATAAAAACTGTCACCACTGATATCTACATGCACAAATGTTAAAGCGATACTCAAAAGTACAAAAAGTGTAAAATACCATTTCACTTCTTCTGTTTGATAGCCAGAGGTATCTTTATGATAAAGCTTTAAATGTGCCAAAAAGTTGATACCTGCAAGCATCATGAAAAGTGTTGTCGTCCAGATAATCCCATCATTGCTAAAATAGCCCAAAGAATTGTTTTTTGTAGAAAATCCGCCTGTAGATATTGTAGAAAAAGCATGATTGATGGCATCAAACCACGTCATACCAAAAAATTTCAATAACAACATATCTAAGAGCGTCAATACAAGATAAATACCCCATAAGCTCAATGCAGTATCTTTTATCTTTGGGGTAAGCTTTTCTAGCTCTATCCCTGTAGATTCTGCCTTAAATAAAGAAAGACTCCCTGTAGGGTTGATCATAGAAATAAGTCCGATACCCAACACAATCACTCCAAGTCCACCCATCCAATGCATCAAACTTCTATGAAATAAAATAATATGGGGTAAAGACTCAATATCTGTATAAATCGTAGCACCTGTCGTGGTAAAACCACTAATTGCCTCAAAAAAGGCAGAAGCAAAAGAGACGTGAGTATAGATATATAGTGGTATAGCTCCTGCTATTCCCAGTAGTATCCACAGTAGATTCACTACCAATATACTTTCTTTTATTTTAAGAGATAAATTATGCTTCCTAAGTATAAGCCACACTGAGAGATTTATCAAAAAGAAGAGTGTATCATAGGCTAAAAATCTAAGATAATTTTCTTGGTATATCACCCCAATCAAAGCATCTAAGACAAAGATGGCAGACACTGTCATACCAATTATAGAGAGTATTTTAATGATATTTTTATAATTCATAAATCCACTGTTTCACTTTTTGATTTTCCTCATCAATGCAAAATGCAAGAATTAAATCATCTTCTTCAAGTGTTATTTTTTCTTTAAAAGGATATATTTTCTCATCACGTAGATAATAGATTGTAGAATTTTCCACATGAATAGGCTTGATTATCTTATTGATAAGTTTTGATCTTGGAAATATTTTACGCATAAAGACTGTTGCCTTTGCACCACAAAAACTTTTTTGTATCACAACACCAGTTGAGCCAATCTCTTCCATAATTTTATTATAGGCACTCATTTTAGGACCACGCACAACAATAATTCCTAATGCATGCATCAAATTATAATACTCCATTTCATTATTGATAGCAACAACTTTATGAATGCCTTTTTCTTTTGCTTCTAAACACTTAATAATGTTATATTCGTCATTGTTTGTTGCAGCAATAAAAATATCTGCCTGATCAAGACCTTCTTCTTCAAAAATATCATCCGTACTATACTTTGAGTTAATCACACTGGCTTTCCCTGCCAATGCTTCATCTGCTTTTTCACATAAGGCAATATTTTTTTCAACCAATTTTACATCGCGTCCAATTTCTACAAGTTCTTTGGCAATAGCAATACCCAATCCTTCTCCACCAAAAACCACACAACGCCGTATTTCTGATCTATTTTCTGGTTCAAGTTCTGTACAAACATCGCGGATGTCATCTTCTTTACCAAACAAATATATAAGATCATTAGGTTCTATCTGTATATCATTTTGTGGAATAAAAAATCTCTTATCTCTTTCTATCCCTGCAATAGTAAAAGGACGCGAAGATGTCAATACAAAGGGGGTAATATCTTTTGATACACGTATCGAAATGAGTCTATTTTCAGTATATTTAAAAAATTTGACATTATTTGCTTTTGGATAATTTAATAAAGAAGCCACAGCAGATGAAGAAAGTTTTGTAGGAAAAATAATTTTATCAATATCAAGTTTATCTCTGATAATTTCTTCTGCAAAAATATGTTTTTGTAAACGTATAAATTTTCGTCGGATATGTAAAATAGCATCTGCCATAAGAGAAGCAATAAGATTAACATTATCAACATCTGCCACCGCAATAAAAAGATCTATTTCTTTTTCTATAAAATTTTGATAAATATTAGAATCTTCCAAATCCCCACAAATGGTTAATACATCTAAATTTTCTTGAATACGATATAATGCTTCACTATTTTTATCAATTATCGTAATCTGGTGTCCTATAGAGAGCGTTTTCGCAAGATTATATCCTACTTTCCCCGCACCAGCAATAATAATATTCATTTATAATATCCCTTGTAAATAAGCTATTTGAACAAGAACTAATTTATTTTCGCATACAGATGATAAAAGGCTAATTAAATATAGAAAAGTTAAAACAAAATATGTAAATTGTCAGAAGAAAGAGAGAAGTGTTTGCTTCTATGATAAAGCGTATTTATCATAGAAAGCTAGTTTAGAGTTGTGGACCTGCCGAAGCAAAATCAAATTCACCACCCTTGTCATCATAACGGTGGAAGTTCTCTTGGAACATTCCAGCAAGCTTGGAAAGCATAGCATCATATTCTTCTTTATTCTCCCATGTGCCACGAGGATTCAATACAGCATTGTTCTGTACACCATCCAGTGTTTTAGGGATTTGAAGATTAAACAAAGGTAAAGTATCAAACTCCGCATTGTTAATAGAACCATTGAGAATGCCATCAATACATGCTCTGGTATCTTTAATACTCATACGTTTTCCCACACCATAAGGACCCCCTGTCCATCCTGTATTGACAAGATAGACATTGACACCATGCTCATCTATCTTTTTACCAAGAAGTTCCGCATACTTTGTAGGGTGTAATGGTAAAAATGCTTCACCAAAACATGCAGAGAATGTAGCTACTGGTTCAGTAATACCACGTTCAGTACCAGCAACTTTAGCAGTATACCCAGAAAGGAAATAATACATGGCTTGTTCTTTAGTCAATTTAGAAACAGGAGGAAGTACACCAAAAGCATCAGCAGAGAGAAAAATAATATTATTTGGATGTCCCGCTTGCAAATCTTTTTGATGATTTTCTATATGTTCAATAGGGTAAGAAACACGTGTATTTTCTGTTTTACTTCCATCCGTATAGTCTACTTTTCCTGTCGCATCGGCTACAACATTTTCTAAAAGTGCATCTTTCACAATCGCACCATAAATCTCTGGTTCGCTCTTTGCATCTAGGTTAATCACCTTGGCATAACATCCGCCCTCAAAGTTAAAGACACCATGGTCATCCCAACCATGTTCATCATCACCGATGAGTGCTCTTTTAGGGTCTGTTGAAAGTGTCGTTTTCCCTGTACCAGAAAGTCCAAAGAAAAGACAAACATCACCCTCTTCACCTACATTGGCAGAACAGTGCATTGAGAGTTTACCTTCAAGTGGTAACCAGTAGTTCATCATAGAGAAGATACCCTTTTTCATCTCACCACCATACCAAGTTCCACCGATGATAGAAACATTATCTTCTATATTAAAGACGACATAAACATCTGAATTAAGTCCATGCTCTTTATACTTTTCATCGACGGTTTTACAAGCATTATAGACAGTAAAATCCGGTTCAAATGTTTCAAGTTCTTCTTCTGTAGGGCGAATGAACATATTTTTTACAAAGTGTGCCTGCCATGCAACTTCAGAAATGAAACGTATAGAACGTTTAGATGCAGCACTTGCACCAGTATATACATCTGTTACATAAATGTTTTTCCCAGAAAGCTGTGTCAATGTTAAATCAAGAAGTTCATCATAAATTTCTTTTTTTATCTTTTTGTTTACATCACCCCAAGCAATATGCTGATTTGAAGGTGCTTGGTCTACAAAATATTTATCTTTAGGACTACGCCCTGTAAAGATCCCCGTATCACACATCGCTGTGCCTGATGTTGAGATTTTACACTCTCCACTGTTTACTTCGTGCGCTTGCAACTCGTCATAACTTAAATTATAATATACATCACCGATGTCTTTTAATCCCAGTTTGTCAAGTCCGTTGGGCGTTTTGGTACTCATAGTATCCTCTTTATAGATAATTAATTTTATTTCTAAAAAATAGAAATTTGGTTTAATGCTAAAGCATAAATCAAAAAACAAATGTTTTCTGATTTATACCCTAAAAGTCATAAAAAAAGGGAAGTGAAAAAAATCACTTCCCTTTGATAGGTTATTTAAAGATAGAAAGTAACACACCTGCTGCAACGGCAGAACCGATAACACCAGCCACGTTAGGACCCATTGCATGCATAAGCAAGATGTTTCCGGGTTTCTCTTCAGAACCAACCTTAGATGCAACCCTTGCTGCCATAGGTACCGCAGAAACCCCTGCTGCACCGATGAGCGGGTTAATAGGCTCTTTAGAAAATTTATTCATTAATTTAGCCATAAGCACACCTGCTGCAGTACCTGCAGAGAAGGCAAGTAAACCAATAACCATAATACCTAATGTCTCAGCGACAAGGAACTTGTCAGCCTGCAGTGTCATACCAACACCAAAACCTAGAAAAATAGTGACAACGTTGATCAATGAGTTTTGCATCTCATTGGATAGTCTGTCAACCACACCTGACTCTTTAGCAAAGTTACCAAAGGCAAACGAACCCATAAGTGGTGCAGCATCTGGAAGTACCAATGCAATCATCATAATAACCACTAAAGGGAAAATAAGTTTTTCAAGCTTATTCACTTTTCTTGTTGTTTTCATCACAATTTGACGCTCTTCTTTTGTCGTAAGTGCTCTCATTATTGGTGGTTGAATAACAGGTACCAACGCCATGTATGAGTACGCAGCAACAGCAATAGCACCTAACATTTCAGGGGCAAGTGCAGAAGCAATAAAAATAGAAGTAGGACCATCTGCACCACCGATAATACTAATCGCTGAACATTGTTTCATTGTAAAGTCAACCATACCTGTATACTGTGAAAGTGCCGCGGCACCTACAAGTGAACCAAAGATACCAAACTGTGCTGCTCCACCAAGAAGTGCAGTCTTAGGATTAGCAAGGAGTGGACCAAAGTCAGTCATTGCACCAACACCCATAAAGATAAGAAGTGGAAAGAACTCATTTTGAATACCCATACTATAAATAATACCAAGCATATGTCCTGGTGCACTCATGTCAGCAATAGGTATATTGGCAAGTAGACCACCAAAGGCTATAGGTAAAAGAAGCAGTGGTTCAAAGCCCTTTCCAATAGCCAAATAAAAGAGTACAAAGATAATAAGGAACATAATCACACGTCCCCAGCTTTGTGCGAAGAGAGACATCTCTACGCCTTGACCATTCTTAAGTCCTTCCACAGGATTAATAATAGCATCTAGTCCTGTTGTATGGAAGAATGACTCTACTAGTCCAACAATACTCTTTTCTTTATAGGTTGCTTTTTCTTCTGCTATCAGTTCTGCCTGAGTTTTAAACTCAGTCACGCCTGCATGCTCATTTGCTGTTGCCGCATTGGTAAACAATGCAAACACAAACAGCAGAGAAAGTAAAAGTTGTTTGAGCTTCATGCTTACTCCATTGTGGCTAAAAGTTGGGCGTCTGCGACTGTGTCGTTTACATTTACATTGATAGAAGCAATTTTACCTGCTTGCGGTGCTGCAATGTCGATTTCCATCTTCATCGCTTCAAGAATCATAATAATATCACCCTCTGCTACCGTATCACCTGGATTTTTAAGGATTTTCCATACGTTACCTGGTGTTTGTGAGTTAATCTCAACACTTCCTGCTCCAGCTGGTCCCGCAGGTGCCGCCGCTACTGGAGTTGCTGCTACTGTTGAAGGTGCTATTTGAATATCACCTTCACCCTCTGCTACTTGAACGCTGTATTGTTTACCATCTACTACTACTGTATAATTTCCTGCCATTTCACTATCTCCACTACAATTATTTTTACCTTTTCTTACCATGAG
>DRQB01000033.1 GCA_011330645.1 Campylobacterota bacterium
ATGATTGGTTCTTAACAGAATATTACTGGCATTGAAGTAATGATAGTGACGGATATATGGTCTGGAAAATCAATGGCAAGATTGTTGGTGAAAATCATGGACCTACAACACGAAATAATAATCCTATAGATTTCATCTTGTTTACACAGCTTTATGGAAATGTCACCCCAAAATACCAATGGATAGATGACATAGAAATATGGGATGGTTTGCCACCGAAATAAGATATAATACTGTTATTATACACACAAGGTACTACAACAGATGGCACAACAATACAAAGTCACCACACGAAGCAAACTCTTAGCATTTTTATTTGAAACACTCTCTACCAATGAAGGCTGGTCTAAAAAAACAGTGAAACAGCGTCTGCAAAGCTCTTCTATTTTTGTAAATGGTCAAGTGCAGACTAAACATGATTTCATCGTGGACAATGGAGATGTGGTACAGGTAGGTGTGGCACAGCGTACTGGACACCATACCAACACACAAGCCCAAAAACTAGAGATTATCCACCAAGACAAAGACCTCATAGCCATCAACAAACCTGCTGGATTACTCTCTGTAGGTACAACAAAAGAGAACAAAAATCATGCCCTAGCCCTACTTCGTACCCAACTAAGCCGTGGCAAAAAGGCAGATGCTGTCAAACTCTGGCCTGTACATAGGCTAGACCGTGACACCTCAGGCATCTTACTCTTTGCTACATCTAAAGAGCTAAGAGAGGCTGTTATGGACAAATGGGCGACAACAGAGAAAACCTATCTAGCAGTAGTGGAAGGGACACCTAAAGTAGACGCAGACACCATCACTGAGCCACTCAGACTTGATGAAAAAGAGTATCGTATGCATGTAGGCAAACACAAAGATGCCAAATCTGCCATTACATACTACAAAACAGTAGAGTCAAATGAGACACGTTCTCTACTAGAGGTTCGCATAGAAACGGGCAGACAACACCAAATACGTGCCCACATGGCACACATAGGTAACGCTGTTGTAGGTGATGAGCGTTATGGTAAAAAAGGTGGACGCATGGGACTACACGCCATGAGACTAAAGTTTGACCATCCGGTGAGTCACAAACAAGTGCTTTTAGAGGTAGATGCGCCTGTAGATTTTTATGCTTTGTTAAAATAAGCTATAATACGCATAATAGAGCAAAGGATACACCATCAAAGCATTTGAAAAATTCAATTTACATCCACATATATTAAAAGCACTAGCGCACGAGAACTACGAAAACGCTACAGCTATACAAAACAAGACCATACCTGCTGCCATGAAAGGTGCCGATATACTCGGTGCTTCCAAGTCTGGTACAGGGAAAACAGCAGCGTACGTGTTGCCATTGCTTAACAAACTGCAAAAAGTAGTGAAATCCGACGGCAAGGTTGTACGTGCACTCATCATCGTGCCGACTATTGAGCTGGCAGACCAAGTTTCTCGTACTATTGTCTCTTTTTCTCGTTACATGGACATACAGACAGTTAAAGTACAAGGTGGCTCTAAAAAAAGTGAGCAAATAGCACGCATTAAACAAGGTGTGGACATCGTGGTGGCAACGCCTGGGCGTTTGCAAGACTTTATCAATGACAAAAAAATAAACCTTGAACATGTCAACACCGTGATACTCGATGAAGCGGACACTATGCTTGAACTAGGCTTTTTAGGGGAGATAAAATCTATACTCAAAAGCTGTACACAACCCAAACAAATGATGTGTTTTTCTGCAACTATCTCTCAAAACATCAAGAAGCTTTCTAAAGAGTTTTTACGTGATCCTGCCATTGTAGAAGTGAGTAACAGACGTGATGTGGTCAATGTCATTAAACACCGTGCCTACAAGGTAGATAAAAAGCGTAAAGCCGAACTTGCAGCAAAACTAGTCAAAGAGATGGGTGAAGAGCAAGCACTTATCTTTGTGAATAAAAAAGAGACTGCCGACAAACTCTTTGAGTACTTTAAAGCACAAGGTATCTGGACAACCGTGATACATGGTGACATCAAACGTGGTGGACGTGCCAAGGCACTCACACTCTTTAAATCTGGCAAATCACAAGTACTCATAGCTACAGACATCGCTGCAAGGGGTATAGACATACCTCTGCTACCACTAGTCATAAACTATGACTTACCCGAAGAGACAGACAGCTTTACGCACCGTGTAGGTCGTACAGGACGTGCCAACCACAAAGGTGGGGTCATTACCCTACTCACTATTCACGACTATAACGCATTTTCTACCATAGAAAAACACCTTAAACTCAATGTAAAACGTGAGATTATGGATGGTTTTGAGATTACCGATAAACAGCCACGCCAAGCGAGACCTCGTAAAAAGTCTCTCTCTGAGAAAAAAGGGAAAATAGATTACGACAAAAGACGTCGTTATACCTACGCGGCACAAAAGAAGAAAAAAGAAGGAAAAACGGGGCTAAAGAAAAAATAATTATATTTTTTTAAACTCTGCAAAAAGTGGGTTATGGTCTGAAAGTCCATGATCTGCTACAGCCTTAGAATCTACAAGCTCCAAACCTCTGTAAAAGATAAAATCCAACTGTTTCCCCATAAATACCTTGACTGCTGACATTTGGGAAAAAGAGACTATTTCAAGCCCTAGTTCTTCTCTTACTTCATGGAGCTTTTGCATACGCTTTTTGTTCCATGCATTGAAGTCACCTGCAACTATCATCGGCCCTTTATGTGCTTGCATTAGGGTAAGAAATCTCTCTAACTCTCTGTCGTAGCTTTGGTTTTCTCGAAAGTTGATGGCATGTACATTAAGTATAAGTAAATTGCTGCCATCTTCAAAAGGGTATGCACTTACCAAAAGACTTTTATGTGAAGCCACAAAACTCTCTTTGACTTCTGAGAGGTATGCCTGTGCATAGTTGGATTCTATTTTACTTGCGGTAAGTACACCGTAAAATGCACCTCTTACTTCTAAGTTTGCAGCCGCATCAAAAGCGAAGCTAGAGAGGTCAAACACCTTCTCATCCATAAAGTTTGCCTCTTGAAAAAGCATAAAATCCAACGCATCTTCATAACGAGACAAAAAAGGTGTAAAGTCAGGATGTTTAGTGTTATTTTTATAGACATTCCAACAAAGTAGTGAAAATTTCTCTGGTACAAAAGTACGACACGCGATGCCAGAACAGGAACGATGCTGAAGGATGGAGGGTTTGAACATTACAGTAACGGAGCAAACACTTTCATAATGTTCTCCACCGCCTCTCTAAATTTACTTGGTTTCTCCATGCCTTGTGAAGCATTTTTCATTAGGTTTATCATCCATGCTTCCATGTTTTTCATAAACTCCTCTGAGTAGACAAAAGTAACCACTTCATAGTTGAGAAATAGACTACGATTGTCTAAGTTTACTGAGCCTACCATACCACCCACACTGTCAAAGAGTATGGCTTTGGCATGCAGCATGGCACCTTCATATAGAACCACATCTACACCTATCTCATCGAGTTCTCTCATATATGGACTTCGCCCCAAGTCTGCCAAAAGGTGATCAGACTCTTTAGGGGTGATAAGCTTCACATCCACCCCCTTGTGTTGTGCAATGACAAGGGCTTGTACCATGTTGTCATCAGGTACGAAGTATGGTGTCACTATCCAGATACGTTCTTTGGCATTATAAATAGCATTAAGCAGTGTCTCATAGAGTGCATCTTTGGGGATATCTGGACCAGAAGGTACAACTTGGACGATGTGCGTACCTTTATAGACTTCTTTATGCTCAAAATCTTGCTTCTTGGAAACCTTAGTCGCATACTCCCAATCATTATGAAAGATGGAGTAAAAATCATTGACCGCAGGACCATGAAGGTAGTACATCAAGTCTTCCCAACGTTTACTTCCGTCCTCTTTCCCCATATATGCATTACTCAAATTCATTCCACCACTGAGTAATCTCTCTTCATCAAAAAGGTAGATTTTGCGGTGATTTCTTAGGTTAATGTAGTTTTGAAAAGGACGCTTCAAGATAGGTACAAAAAAGGCTACTTCCCCTCCTGCATTTCTAAGTGCTTTAAAGCCTCGTTGATGAAAGTATGCACCTAATGAACCTACCAAATCTAACAGAAGCCGCACCCTTACTCCCTCTTGTGCCTTTTTAGTCAAAGCTTCTATAAGACTTTGTGTCATAGTATCAAACTGAAACACATAGGTACTCATATCTATACTGTATTGTGCCCGTTCTATCTCCTCTAACATTTTCGTATATGCTTCTGTATTACTGGTAATAAGTACAAAATCATTGCCTCTTGTTGCAGGGGGTATACCGTTTTTCTCCAAGATACTCAATATACTATGGCTCGAGACATCCATAGTATAGTCATCATGTGAATGTGGTTGATGAAAGTCTACATAGGCTTTGGTATGTTTAGACTCACGCTTGCGAATGCCAATGATAAAATAAAGGGGTACGGTAATAAATGGCATAAAGAAAATAGCCATCATCCACGAAATCATACTTGTAGGAGATCGTTTTTGATAAAGTATATGCCCCACCGCAGTAAATATGAGGATACCACCAATAATGATAATGACATAGGTAAATAAAAACTGTGTTACTGACATAATCTAAGTAAATCTCCTCTTGAAAATTTATTATATCATATAGAAAAACCATACATTATCTTTTTAGTATATAATATCTCTATGATTAAAAATTTGCATACAAATAATTTTACCTTAGTACTCTCTGGTGGTGGTGCCTTGGGCATCGCACATTTGGGTGTGATACATGACTTAGAAATACAAGCACTTCTTCCTTCTGAGCTTGTGGGGACAAGTATGGGTGGCATTATCGCTGCGTGTATGTCCATAGGGCTAAAAGAAGTAGAGATTTATGCACATATAGAGTCTTTTGCCTCTGTCTCAAAATGGATTTCTTTTTCCTTTACTGGGAATTCCATTGTAAACAATGACCGTATAGAAGAGATATTTGAAAGTATTTTTCAGAAACGAAAGATGAAAGATACCGACATCCCACTCAATCTTATCGCCACCAACTTACTTAACGGTGATAAAAAAGTTTTTACCGCACATGATGATGTACTCATAAAAGATGCTTTA
>DRQB01000034.1 GCA_011330645.1 Campylobacterota bacterium
AGGATTTAGAGCAGGATTGACACGTTCGATGGCATCTTACATCTCTAAAAATGCCAATGCAAAAGAGAAAAATACCAAAATCACTGGTGATGACTGTAAAGAGGGACTTATCGCCATTGTTTCTGTACGTGTACCAGAACCACAGTTTGAAGGTCAAACCAAAGGAAAACTAGGTTCTAGCTACGTAAGGCCATTGGTTCAGAAATTCTTCTCAGAAAACTTCAACAAATATCTTGAAGAGAACCCTATCGAAGCCAAAGCCATTATGGCGCAGGTACTTCTAGCTGCACGTGGACGTGACGCAGCAAAACGGGCGAAAGACTTAGTGAAACGTAAAGACTCTATGAGTATTGGAACACTTCCTGGTAAATTGGCAGACTGTCAAAGTAAAGACCCTGAAATCTCAGAAATCTATCTGGTGGAAGGGGATTCTGCTGGAGGTTCTGCAAAACAAGGCCGCGATAGAGTATTCCAAGCGATTTTACCACTCAAAGGTAAAATCTTAAATGTGGAAAAAGCACGTTTAGAAAAAATCCTCAAATCCGATGAGATCAAAAACATGATTACTGCACTTGGATGTGGTATCGGTGATGAGTTTGATGAGGATAAACTACGCTATCATAAAGTGATAATCATGACCGATGCCGATGTTGATGGTTCACATATTCAAACACTACTCATGACATTCTTCTTTAGATTCTTAAAACCAATCATTGAAAAAGGATATCTGTACCTTGCACAACCACCACTTTACCGTTACAAAAAAGGTAAAAATGAAATTTATCTTAAAGATGAAAAAGCACTCAATGATTATCTTATTGAAAATGGAATCACAGTGATAGAAAGTACTACAATGGGACAGGCAGATCTTGTGGATTTATTTAAATTGGTTGCCTACTACCGTATGACACTCAAAGAGATAGAAAAGCGTTTTGCCTTACCTGAAGTATTACGGTATATGATAGAAAACCCTGATATCATTGGAACAGATAACAAAGCTTTAGCAAAGACTATTGAGGCATATATTGCAGAACTTGGCTATAACATTCTAAACAAAACAATTACGGATGAAACCATCCACCTCTTTGTGCAAACCAATGATGGACTGGAAGAACTTATTGTAGATGAGATACTCTTTACCAACCCTCACTACAATGAAGCCATCCTTATACACCAAAAGATAGAAGAACATATCACAGATGAATTTAAAGACAAAGATTTACTTGCACTCTTTGAAGAGGTAGAAAGTTCTGCGAAAAAAGGTGCATACATTCAACGATACAAAGGTCTAGGGGAAATGAACCCTGAACAACTTTGGGAAACCACGATGACTCCTGAAAACAGAAGGCTTCTTCAAGTGACTATTGGTGATGATGAAAATGCCTCTGATACCTTCGTACTCTTTATGGGTGACGAAGTTGAACCAAGAAGAAACTACATCGAAAGTCATGCTAAAGACGTAAAACACTTGGATGTTTAATGTTACTATCTGAACTTGAAGAGAGAGAGCGACGCTTTAAACTGGCTCTTAGGGCAGGGATTCCTGTTCTTCTTCTTATTTCTTTGGTTTTTTATTCTTTATTTGTACAAGAGGGTACTTTTCAACCTACACTAATCAATGGTTTCCTCATTGCAGGGATTATTTTTATCACCATTTACTTCAACTATTTTTTGATAGAAATGAGTGTTAAAGAGACGATTGTAGATAGTACAACACAGAGTTTTAATGAAAAAGCCTTTATCGATAAACTAGAAGTGTATCATCCTAAAACACTGATACTCCTCGTTGTGAAAAACCTTTCCACCATTGATGATAACTATAGTGCGGAGAAAGTTGATTTACTTCTTTATACCATTATCCATAAACTCAATACGACACTCAATCAATATGGACTACGCAATCCACTCATCGGAAGAAGATATGGAGCAGAATTCCTTATTGCCCTCAATAAAGAGGGCTATGATGTGAAAGAAATTTTTGAAAAATTCATAGCCGAGAATAAAGAGATCAATGATATAGCCATAGATTACAGTTTTTCTGCAGTGACAGATACTGAAGGAAATATTGAACAAATATTGGGTCAACTCAAAGATTTATTAGCATCGCCTCAAGACAAATATAAAAATCAAGATAATGTCAAAAATGCAGAAGAAGTCAGTCAAACCGAACAGGCTATTATTGATGCACTCAACAACAAACATTTCAAGCTTGGATTTAGACCTTTAGAAAATACACACACCAATCAAATAGAGATTTACGAAATTGTTTCTAAACTTATTTCAAATGATAACAAAGAGATACTTCCTCGAGTCTATTTACCTATTATCAATAGACTCGGATTAGGCATAAAATACGATCTTGCTCTTGTCGAACATATTATAAAATTATTGCCTTTGGTCGATAAGCAACTATCGTTTACATTTAACCTCTCTCCCTTTTCATTAAGAAACAAACATTTTCAAGAAAGTTTTTTTGCCCTTTTAAAACAACATGATATTCAGACATCACGTCTCATTATTCAACTTTATGAACGTAAAACACATCACGACCTCTCTGGGTATTTTAAAACCTTAGCAACCTTTAGAGCACAAGGTATACGTATTTGTATTGATAACTTTGGATCTTCTAATGCTTCAATGGAGTATATGAAACATTTTAAATTTGACATGGTGCAATTTGACCGAGACTATGTCACAAACCTTGAAGATGGTACCAATATGGCAATGCTCTCTTCACTAGTGACGATGTCAAAAGATTTACAAATTTTGACCGTTGCCAAATGGGTCGATAAAACATCACAAAAAAATAAATTGATTGCTTTAGGTGTAGATTATCTACAAGGCTTTGGCATTGAAAAACCTATCTCAGAAGAAACACTGATTAACAGATATAACTAAAAGGATAACTATGAAGTACGGGGAAAAAGAAATACAAGAATTTGACATTCATGCAAGTGAAAACTTTTGGCCTAATGAACATAAAAAAAACTATACAATAAACATTGAACTCCCAGAATTTATGTGTTTGTGCCCACGTTCTGGATACCCAGACTTTGCCACACTGAAACTCTCCTACGAGCCCGACACACTTGTTATAGAGCTCAAAGCACTCAAACTCTATATCAACTCATTTATGTATAGACATATTTCACATGAAAACTCTGCTAATGAAATCTATGATGCACTCTATACAAAGCTTAAACCAAAGTCAATGAAACTTATTGCTGATTTTAATCCTCGTGGTAATGTACATACTGTTATCGAAATAGATAGTACAAAAAATTAATTTTCAAAAAAAGTATGTCAATATGACATATTTTTAGCCCAAATACGAAAAATCTATTATCATACGCTTTATATAAACCCTAAGGATACCCATGATAGATTTTTATGAAGTAATGCAAAGAGTAAAAAATATTCTTTCAAAACAGATAAAAAAAGAGAAGATATTAGATAAAGATATTGCACATGCTTTACACATAAACCCTCAAAACTATGCTGTGATTAAAAGACGACAAAAAATTCCTTATGAGGCAATTGCCTATTTTTCAAAAGACAATAAAATCAATATGAACTGGCTTCTTTTTGCGCAAAAACCTCAATATTGCATAAGTTCAAAAACATCTGGCACTCCATAAAGGAGTAAAAGATGCAAACAGATTATCTGTTTCATGGGATAAAAGGGTTTGAAAGATTTGCCTATTACTGCTATCGTTATGATATGGTAAGCAAAGAAGCACAAAGAAGATACAAGATTATTCTCTTTTATGAGAAGTATGGATTAGATGCAACACTTGAAGCCTTTGAGATCAGTAAAAGAACACTCTATAGATATAGGTTACTTCTCAAAAAAGGAGACAATAAGATAGAGTCTTTGGAGCCTAAGTCTAAAGCACCTAAACATAAACGTCAATCAAGAGTACCTAGAGAAATAGTTTCTCAGATAAAAAAACTTAGAGAGAAATATCCTAATTTGGGGAAAGCTAAACTCTATTATCTGCTAAAACCATGGTGTAAAACAAACCATTTACCCATACCCTCAGAATCTACTATAGGCAGAATCATCGCCAAAGATAAAGATAAGATGAGAATCATACCTTTACGCATAGACAGAAATGGTAAACCAAAACCAAGAAAAAGAGTCTTTAAAAACAGAAAGCCAAAGAATCTAAAAGCAAAACCTATGCATCTATGGGCAGTAGATACCATACAAAAAGTCTCTAACGGTATTAGAAGATATATCATGACACTGGTTGACCCCAACAGTCGTATTGCCTTTGCTGTTGCTTTGCCTTCCAAACACTCCAAACATACAGCTAAAGTACTTGAAGCCCTTATTGATGGACTTACAGGAACTATTGAAGTCAATGCATCACCTAAACAGTTTGCTATTCTTTCTGATAACGGTTCAGAGTTTATGAAAGAGTTTGAATCTCTGTTGCAGCAAAAAGGATTAACCCATTACTGGACGTATCCTAGAAGCCCAAAAATGAATGCTCACAATGAACGATTTAATAGAACCATACAGGAACAGTTTGTTGATTTCTATGAAGATTTACTCTTTACAGACATAGACCTTTTTAATGAATATATGGCTGATTGGCTCATTGATTACAACACAATTATCCCTCATCATAGTCTCAATATGAAAAATCCTGTACAATACTTAATAGAAAACCATGAAGAGTGCCATATGTTGTGGACTAATACAAATATTTGACCTAAATAAAATTTATAGCTATAATCAAATGTAGCAAATTTTACAAAAAGGAAGAAGAATGAGTAAAAGAGATGACAAAATTGCACAGTATACTGCTGAAGCAAAAAAGTTAGGATTGAGTGTATCAAATGAATTGATTGAAAAAGTAACAGTAGGTCTTGGACCATCCATTTATAAAAAAGATTCTGAAACCGTTTCATGTTCACAAAGTTCTGAACTCAACACAGTGAAAAAAAACTTTTTAACAAAAAAGTTAGGGCTTAGTGTTAGTGATGCAGATATGGATGCTGCCATTAAAAAAGTATGTGAAGCTATGGGAACATCCA
>DRQB01000035.1 GCA_011330645.1 Campylobacterota bacterium
AAGTATTGTATGTGTATGAATTGTCCTTTGAAGTTTATCCAGAATTCTGCCAAGTCTTGATTTCCTGCTTTGAACTCTTCTAGAATACGTATGACTTGATCAACAGACTTTGGAGGGTGACAGAAGCGTACTTCACGTCCTATGATACCAGCTGAGCGTGGAAAAACTCTATCATCACCACGGTTGTAAAATACCACTTGGTCATGTTCATTGACATAGGTGATGTCTACTGGGAGTATTCTAAAGATGGAGTTTACTTGTTCAGGGGTTAGGTAGCCCTCATCGTAGTGTGTTTTGTCTTCTATGCCAAAAGGGAGTTTACGTTTTTTGGTATCTTGACTTGGGTGAATGTACTCGTCTGCTGGATAAGGGGTAGGGGATTTGTCAAACATCCAGCCTATCTCTTTGTCTCCTTCTTTAAACTCTTTCCACTCTTCATCTGTGAGCATCTCCATGGCACGGGGGAATAAGCGTTCCTCTTCTACATGCATGATTTGCTCTAAAAATTTAAAGAGTTTTGCAATATTTACATGTATAGACTCAGTATCTTTACTCTCTATAGCTTTTCGAGTTACTTTTACTTGTTCCCGAATCTGGTCATGAAATGTCCACATACCTTGCGAGGGGCTTGTCCAACCATACTTTTCTAGATAGGGAAAAAGTTGGTTCTCTTTTCGTGTAAAGTGAAGGTCTATTTTTGCTAGTTTTTCAAATACTTCTTTATAAAACACTGTTTGCTCTTGTACATCAATGCTCTCTAGCTGATGCATAAGGTCACGGATATATAAATTCTCTTCTAGGTAGGTACGTACAGGATGCCCATCAGGATACTGTCCTTCAAATGGAGATGTCTCGTTATTTAAAAATTCACTCATAGGGTTTAGCCTTTTTTGAGAGGAGTATAGTTAAAAGATAAATAGATTGGATTGAGGTGTATCAAGATAAATTTAAAGATGAAAATTAAAATTTAACAAAAGATAAAGTTTGCTTAGCTAGAATAACACAAATTAAATATTAGGAATACATTATGGCAATTGAAGCACAAAACTCTGTAGTAGGCATCGAGTACGAAGTAAAAGAAGCAGGAACTGACGCAGTAGTAGACACAAACAAAGGTGGTCAGCCACTAGAGTTTATCATGGGAAAAGGTCAGATTATTCCTGGTCTTGAAAATGCACTTGTTGGTATGAACGAGGGTGAAAGCGGAGACATTATGGTTAAAGCTGCAGATGCATATGGTGATGTAAACCCAGAAGCAATGCAAACACTTCCAAAAGAGCAATTTGAAGGTGTAGATCTTGTAGAAGGTATGACACTTTATGGTCAAGGTGAAGATGGTCAAACTGTACAAGTAACAGTAAAATCATTTGATGATAAAGAAGTAAACGTAGACTTTAACCACCCATTGGCTGGTAAAGACTTGATGTTCTCTGTCACTGTACTTAGCGAAAGAGCTGCAACAGAAGATGAAATCTCTTCAGGTGTTGTTGGTGGGGCTGCTGAAGGTGAATCATGTGGAACAGGCTGCGGCTGCCACTAATAGCTTTATTTCACTATATCTTTTACCGAATGGCTTTGTTCCGTTCGGTCATGTACTAAAATGTACACTCCCTCACTCCACTCACGCCGTTAGGCAAAATCTATAGTAAACTAAAACAATTAAACTTTTTTTCGTGCACCAAATCTAGCAACAACTAAAGCGAAACACGTTTTTCACTATATCTTTTACAAAAATATGACAATTTGGCATATTTTTATATCTTCTTACAAATTCTAACTATAATACCACTATGACAAACGATACAACACTGCAAATACAATCTATAGCTTTACTTGTACTCTTTTTATTGGTCTTTCTTTACCAGATAAGAAGATTTTTTAAAAGGTTTAGAAATAGGTCTTTACTCAAACGTAATAGAACACTTAAAAAGCTAAAACGACTTTCATGGGATGATTTTGAACTTTTGAGTATGGAACTCTTTTCTAAGATGGGATGGGAAGTCACTGGTAATGAAAAAAAGGGTGCAGATGGTGGGGTAGATATCTGGATGCAGAAAAAGTCATGGAGCAAAAAAAATATCTCTGCTATTGGTCAGTGTAAACGTTATGATGATGCGCTTGTTACTATTAAAGTCATACGCGAAATGTATGGGTTAATGCATGAGTATAATGTTGATGAGGTCTATGTTATTACAAGTAGCCGTTTTACGAAAGAGTGTTATCCTTTTGTCGAAGGAAAACCTATGACATTGATAGACGGAGAGAGTCTAGTAAAACTGATATCTAAATATAGTTAAGAAAGATATTTATTAAGATTTCACAGTATAATGATTGTATGAAATGTACAATTGATAAAATCCCATTATCAGAAATGAGCTATGATACATTTGTGACACTGTATTTACTCCCTGAGAAACCACTCATCATTACAGGTGTAGATAGTGCTCATGCAAATGGAATCACAAGTGAACATGTAAAAAATCTTTTTCAAGATGAGTCAAAAAAAAGTATTGGTTGGTATGATGCACCTCTAAATCCTAGCGATAAAGCAATCCCTTCTTTTCTTCATGATGTTCTTGCACGAGAAGATATGTCAGTAAGACCTTTACCTATGCGCCTTTTTATGCAACCTAATGGACATAAAACCCTTTATCATTATGATGGGAACAGCTTACATGGGTTTAACCTACAAATGAAAGGGAAAAAACGTTGGTGCCTCATTTCTCCACATACTCCACTTACTTCTGCACCATTGATGTTTGTTTCACTAGTCGGCAAAAATTTTGTACCAGATGCAGAGTACTATGATTATTATGAGTTTGAAACCGTAGCTGGAGAAATGCTTTTTTTACCACGTTATTGGATACATAGTGTATCTACACAAGCAGAAGAAAATATTAATTATAATTGGGTAGTGACACCTACTTTCCCCCATAAAACTTCTCCTTTGGGACGCCGAGAGAGTGAGTTACTTTTTTTACGCAAAAAAATCCCCTTTCTGAACCGATTTTTAGTTGATTCTTATGGTGAATATGGTGGTGCAGGGGAATCTATCGTTGAAGAGTACATTAAAGATGTAGGATACATACGTATGTGTACTCGTATATGTAAAGAGATAAGTACTCTTCCCAAGACGCTTTTTTTAATGAAAGAAATTAAATCTATGGCTTCTGAATTTGAAGAAAATAATTTTAAAGTCTAAGTATTAGGGGTTGTAGATTTCAAAATCATCTTTTTTAACACCACAGTCTGGGCATTCCCAATCATCAGGGATATCTTCAAAGGCTGTGCCTGGGGCTATACCACCATCAGGGTCTCCCACTTCTGGATCATAGATGTACTCACAAACTATACAAATGTACTTTTGACTCATCTTAAACTCCTTTAGGTAAAATGTTATACTTATTTTATACAACAAAAGGACGCGTATGTCAATCAAGTGTGCATTTTTATTTCCAGGGCAAGGGTCACAAGCTCAAGGGATGGGGCAAGATTTTTTTAATCAATCAGATATAGCAAAGCAAATGGTATTGGATGCGAGCAAAAGAACAGGGATAGACTTTGAAAACCTTCTTTTTGAAGAGAATGACAAGCTAGGACAGACAGAGTATACACAACCAGCTATTTTGCTTGTAGGGGCGATGGCACATAGACTCTTCACTGATGCAACAAACATTAAACCTGCACTTACTATGGGACACTCTTTAGGTGAATTCACTGCACTTGTAGCCTCAGGTGCGTTAGATGCCATTGATGCAGTAGAACTTGTAAATCTTAGAGGGCAACTTATGGCAGAGGCATGTTCTAAACAAGAAGTAGGGATGATGGTATCACTAGGGCTTTCTGATGAAGCAGTAGAAGCGTTGTGTGCGACACAAAGAGATGCTGGACTTCAAGTATGGGCAGTGAATTACAATGCCGATGGACAGATTGTTATCGCTGGGATTAAAAAAGATTTAGAGTTACTCGCACCGATGGTAAAAGAAGCAGGGGCAAAAAGAGCGATGTTGCTTGATATGTCTGTGGCGTCTCACTGTCCACTGCTTGAGTCTGCATCTGCACCACTGGAAGCAAAACTTCAAGAGATGTTAAAAGATGACTTTATCGCACCGGTGATTTCTAATGTTACAGCAAAAGCATATAACACTAAAGCAGAAGCATTAGCGTTACTTCCACAACAACTTGTGAAGCCTGTACTCTATAAGCATTCTATGGCTAACATCGATGATGAGGTAGATTGTTATATAGAGTTTGGGCATGGGAATGTCTTAAAAGGGCTTAACCGTAAAGCAACAAAAAAGCCCCATTTTAATGTCTCTGATATGGCTTCATTGGAAGCAACTATTGCTGCAATTAAAGAGCTTTAATGTCTAAAATTGCCATTATGGGGGCCATGCCTGAAGAGATAGAACCTCTGATAAGTAAATTAGATAATGTTGAAACCATGTTGTATGGTGCCAATACCTATTATGAAGGTTCTTATCATGGGCAAGAAGTAGTGATTGCCTATTCTAAAATTGGTAAAGTGTTTGCCACACTAACAGCTACGATGCTTATAGAAAAATTTGGTTGTGATATGTTATTGTTTTCTGGTGTGGCAGGTGCTATTTCAGATAAACTGAAAATTGGTGACCTTATTATCGCTGATGGACTTTGTCAACATGATTTGGACATTACGGCTTTTGGACATCCTTTTGGATATGTACCAGAGGGAGAAGTGTGTATTCCTTCAGATGTTACACTTCGAAATATCGCAAAAGAAGTTGCTAAAGAAAAAGGTTTGATTCTCAAAGAAGGTATTATCGCTACAGGTGATCAGTTTGTAGCAAATGCAGAGCGCAAGGATTGGATAGGTACTACTTTTAATGCCGATGCTTTAGAGATGGAAGGGGCTTCTGTTGCGGTAGTCTGTTCTTCTTTAAATGTACCATTTTTCATATTGCGTGCCATCAGTGATAGTGCCGATATGGATGCAAGTTTTAATTTTGATGAGTTTCTGGAGTCATCAGCAAAAGTATCAGCAGATTTCATACTTAGTATGGTCGAAGCAATTAAAAAGTAGGAAAATTTTGAACGATAGCCAACGACGCAGTAAAGCCAAAACCATTCCAATGAGCAAGAAACTTTTAAAAGTCATAGGTAAGACCAATGCAGAGTTCAAACTTATAGGTGAGGGTGATAAGGTACTTGTAGGTTTAAGTGGAGGGAAAGATTCTTTATCCCTCATTCATGCGATGAAACACATACAGCGTCATGCCCCTTTTCGTTTCGAGTTTGAAGCTTGTACCATTAAGTATGGGATGCCAGATGAACATTATGAATTTCTCACCAAGCATTGTGAAGAGTATGAGATAAAGCATACGGTGTATGATACCAATATCTTTGATGTCTCTCAAGATGCCATACGTGAAAACTCTTCTTTTTGTAGCTACTTTTCACGTATGAGAAGAGGGGCGCTCTATAGTTTTGCAGAAGAACATGGCTTTAATAAAATAGCCCTTGGACATCATTTTGATGACACCGTAGAGAGCTTTTTTATGAATATGTTTTACAATGGAAGCATGAGAGCACTTGCACCTATTTACAAGACAAGCCGTGGAGTGCATCTCATACGTCCACTTATACAAGTACGGGAGAGACAGTTACGTGACTTTGCCATAGACAATAATTTACAAGTCATAGGTGATGAAGCTTGTCCTGCCATGCTAAAAGATGTCAAGATGCCTCATGCAAGAGCAAGCACAAAAGCATGGCTCGCAGAGATAGAGGAAAAGAACAAAGATGCGTTTAAAATGTTCAAAGCCTCTTTCAAACATATCCATGATGATACTTTTTTAGACCCAGAACGTTGGGATAGGGATGATATCTAATGGATATTTTTAATGCCAAAACCTCAGGGCGCATAGATAAAATTCTAGCCACCGAACTAGATGTAAGTCGTAATCAAGTAGAGAAACTTGTAAAAGATGGACTTGTCTCTGTGAATGAAAAAACCATTAGTAAGACAAGTTTTAAAGTGTGCGAGGGTGATGAGATAGCTTATACGTTTAAAGAAGCTCAAAAAAGGGTAGCCCCTCCCATAGACTTTGATGTGGAAGTACTCTATGAAGATGACTATCTACTTGTGGTAAACAAACCTTCTGGACTTGTGGTACATCCTGCACCTTCAGTGAAAGAGCCTACACTTGTGGACTGGCTCATACATAAGGGAATTTCACTCTCTACCATAAGTGGTGAAGAGCGTCATGGGATTGTACACCGTATAGACAAAGAGACTACGGGAGCTTTAGTAGTGGCTAAGACCAATGAGGCTCATGAGAAGCTCAGTGAACAACTGCAAGACAAGAGTATGGGGCGTTACTACCTAGCACTCATAGACTGTCCACTTAAAGATGACACGATTGTAGACAAGCCCATAGGACGTAACCCGAAGAATAGACTAAAAATGGATGTCGTACCTCATGGGAAGTCTGCTAAAACGGCATTTGTGAAGCTGGCACAAACAGCGTATGATGTTGAACTCATAGCCGCCAAACTCTTTACAGGACGTACCCATCAGATACGTGTACATCTCAATACATTAGGACGTCATATCTTGGGTGATGATTTATATGGGTTTAAGACCAAAAGAGATAAAATA
>DRQB01000036.1 GCA_011330645.1 Campylobacterota bacterium
ACCGATGAAAAACCTGTGTTCAATAAAATCGTTGGACTCAAAGACTCTTGGGGTAAGAAGAAAAAAGCACCAAAACGTGAGTCTAGAGAGCAAGTAAAAAAAGTACAAGTTGATGGTGAAGTAGTACCTATGAGTGAAGCTGAACAGGCACTATTTGACAGATATACAAATACGCTTAAACTCAATGGTATGGTCGCTGATATTTTGGCAAGAGATGAAAAACTTTCAGCATTTTATGATGAGGCACTAAGTGAACTTGATTCTCCTGTAAATCTCGCCAATATTGTAGCCAATGATGTAGCTAGAGAGCTCAAAGAGAAAGACGTGGACGCGTTAAAATTTACAGCAAAGCAGATAGCACAGCTTGTAAAAATGCTTGATGATGAGACGATTTCAAGTAAAATAGCCAAACAGGTATTTGAAGAGATGGTCAAATCTGGAGAAAACCCAAGAGAGATAGTTGAAGCTAAAGGGCTTATTCAGATAAGTGACCCTGCTGTTATTTCTCCTATCATAGATGAGGTGATTGCTAAAAATCCAGACAATGTAGAAAAGTTTAAAGCAGGCAATACAAAACTCTTAGGTTTCTTTGTCGGGCAAGTGCTTAAAGCCACAGGGGGCAAAGCAAATCCACAAGTGGTGAATCAGCTTGTGAATGAGAAGTTGAAATCATAAACGTATATTACTCTATAAATGAATCTTATGTATTAAACTTAAACTAAATAATATATAGATACTATTACTGAGAATTAAAACCCCTATATTTATACAGAAGGATATCGATGAATAAAACAGATATTTTAACACAATTACGTGCAGCAAAAGCGGCACATATTAACTGGGTACAACGTGCAAAACTTCTTATATCCGGATTTGATGTCAGTGAAGATTCTATCCCTGTAAATTCTACAGAATGTAAATTTGGAAAATGGTTTTATAGCGATGGTCAGCTTCTAGCTTCGATACGTAATAATCCTACAGAGTGTATGACAGAAGTGGAAGATTTACATTTTAAATTACACGATATTTACCTTAACATTTTCACAATTTATTATGAGACCGGAAAAAAAGGTTTTTTCTCTAAACTTTTTGGAACGAAGAAAAAAGTGAATGATTCCGATAAAGAGTTAGCCAAACAGCATTTTTCTGAGATGGAAGAAGTCTCGAAACGACTCATCGAAAATATCAATCGTATGGAACGACGTATCGTTGCCATTAGTGATGAAGAGATAGAGGCATTAGTTTAGATAATAGTCTAAAGTAAATGCCATATCTTCATCTAACTCAAGGTTACCTTGCATCCATTTAAGGTACCCTCTATCTTCGTTTGCAATTTCTGAAACTTCTCTCCCTTTATATTTACCAAACTTAAATGTTTTCATGAGAACAGGTGTGTTTGTCAGTTTGACAAGTGTTAACATCGGATTTTTTTCTTCAGGGAATTGTTCTTTTGCCAGTGTGACAAGTTTAGAAAGTAAAAGTTTCATCACAAGTACATCACCAATAGCATCGTGTGCCTTAATAGTAATACCAAGTTTTGCAGCTTCTTCTCCTTCGTTAAGATAGAGTCCCAGTGCATAACGTAAATATTGAAGACGATGATAAGGACTATCAGGGAGCAAATGTTTAGCACAACGCAATGTATCTATGAGTGTATAGTGATTGTCAAATCCTTCTTTTTTTACCATAGATAAATCAAAGCTAATATTGTGTGCTATGAGGTAATTTTCTTCTTGATTGTAAGCTTCAAGTTTTTTAACAAATTCAAGTTCATGGTAGGGTGGTTGGTTCTCTATCACATCAGGTGTAATATTATGTACTTCCATTGCTTCAAGACTTATGGGAACGTCTGTCGAACATAATTCGTCATAGACTTCTATCTTCTCTTTACTATATACAATCAATGCACCTACTTGTATAATGCGGTCTGATTCTCCTGCTCCTGTTGTTTCTGTGTCAAATAGTATGTACTTTGCCATCACTCTTCCTGTCTGATTAGTTGAAACATAGTACCTAATTTCACATAACAACCACAACTCTAAATCACAAATGATATAATACTTTTACGAAACTACGAGGAGCATACTCTATGTCTATGGATGCACAATTGATAGAACACATGATGAACCCAAAAAATTATGGTACTTTGGCAGATTCTGATGCAGAAGGTATAGGTAAAAACCCAGATAATGGTGAAAAAGTGGCTATTTTTATTAAGGTAGGTAAAGATGAAGATGCTCCCTATATAGCAGATATACGTTTTCAAGCTATTGGGTGTACAACTACTGTTGTGGCGGGTTCTGTACTTACTGAAGAAGCAAAAGGATTACATTTTAAAGGTGTGAGTGATTTAGTAGAGGCAACCTTGAATTTTTTAGATAAACTTCCTTCAGAAGAGGCTGCATGCTCAGAAATGGTGGCTCTCGCAATTCGCGCAGCAGTTGACACATATAATGAAAGATTAGAAGATAAGGATTATCCTGTGATTACATATAAGGTGACACATAGTTGTGCTCCCCAAGAGGAAAAAGAATAATATGAAAACCCTAATGATCAAAACACATGAAGCATGGCTAGAGATGTTAATGGCAGGTTTTATGAGTAAAACGAGCAATAAACAAGTACTTTTTGACTTTTCAGATATTCTTTTTAGACATTTTACCTGGCTTGAAAATGAACTCATAGAGATAGGTGAATCTTATAGTTATGACAGAGATGCCATTCCCATAAAAGTAGAAAAACTGAGTGATCTTTTACATGCCATAATTATAAGACTTAATGAAATTGATTTGCAATTATTAAGTTCGCCCGATAAAGCACTTGCAGGAAGAATAGCCAGTGATATTCACTATATGACAGAGGTACTCTCACATATGAGTGAAGAGATGATTAGCGCTTTCAATATGGAACGTAAATTCCCAGGTATCGCACTTACACAGGAAGCGACAGATGCGCTAACACTCTTTTTATTTGAAGAAACCTATAAAGAATATGAGTTGATTTTGATTTATAATTATCTTAAGGCACATAGCAATGATGCGTATATGAATAGGATATTTCAAATACTGATTTATGAGAGCTTTTTTCACTTAAAACGTTTTGGCGATATGGGTGCAAAAATGGGAATACTCGCAGTACCACGTATTGTGATGAAAGAGCTTTATCAGGTAGAAGATGTGGTTGCATTTTTAAAATCTGGTATCGATGAAGAGCTTGCTGCAAAAGAAGAGTGTAAAAAACTCTCAGAAGCAGTAGGCAAAGACAGTCCAGAATTAGCAAAGTTTTTTGACT
Organism: Campylobacterota bacterium; assembly: GCA_011330645.1. Taxonomy (GTDB): domain Bacteria; phylum Campylobacterota; class Campylobacteria; order Campylobacterales; family Sulfurovaceae; genus Sulfurovum. Next base: position 3,292 of record DRQB01000036.1, read on the forward strand.
TTATTAATCATCAAGAAAATTATCATATTGCTTTGATGAAAGATGCATTGCAATACTTCACAGGAAAAGAACATGAATAAAAAACATTATACCTCTGTCATATCGAACTATTTTGGTAAATTTGCCTCTAAAGAGTTTTCTCCCTCGATTCAACATTTTATCAATGCCTCTTATGTGAAACTTATGGGGCTAGATATGTCAGCATTTAAAGAACCAAATGCTTATCCAAGTTTAAATAAATTATTTACTAGAGCATTTGTGACACCTCCTGCATTGCCAGAAGATAAAGATGCTCTTATTTCGGGAGTTGATGCACTGATTACGGATGCAGGGACTATTAGAGAGGGTAAAGCATACCAAATAAAAGGTATGTCTTATGATATAGATAGACTTTTTGGGGAGTTTCATACAGGTTTGGCAGCTAAAGTTGAAGGAGGGGAGTTTATCAATTTTTATCTCTCCCCTAAAGATTACCATCGCTATCATATGCCTATGACTCTAAAAATTTTAAGTCTTACTCATATCCCTGGTAAACTTTATCCTGTGAACTTCCCTCTTTTGCGCAATATGCCTGATTTGTTTATTGAAAATGAACGTGTAGTTATAGAGTGTGAAGATGAAAAAGGAAGAACTCAGGTACTTGTACTTGTTGGGGCACTCAATGTAGGTAAGATGGTAGTGACATTTGAAGAGAATATACGTACCAATTCGGAAATACGTGCACCTAAACACTATACTTATGAAAATTTGACACTTGAAAGAGGAGATCTTTTTGGCTGGTTTGAAATGGGTTCTACTATTTTAACCTTCTCAGAAAAGGGGAGTATCTTCCCTGAAGTGGCAATCAATCAAAAGGTTAGTTTTACAGATATTTTGGGTAAAGTATTATAAAATAATAATAACGTAGTATAAGGTAAGGGGATAATATGCAAATTAAAGAGATTCAGGAATATGCACAAATACGTGTAAAAGCAAGAGCGTATTTATGTTATATCATGGGAAGAAATATTTCTCAAACCATTAAAAGTGGAGATATAAACAGCGTACTTACAAAACTTGAAAGTTTGAATGACAGTATCACAAAAGCAGAAGCCATTTATGCTTTAGATGCAAACGGTATCCAAATAACTGACAATATTTCTAGAGACAAAAAACTTAGAGGCATAGGAAAAGGTTCAGACAGAAGTGACAGAGCCTATTACTACAAAACAATCAAAGAACACCGTTGTGTCTTGACTGATCCTTATCCATCATACGTGAGTAACACGATGGTCGTGACTTCAGCTTTTCCTATCTACGATGAAGAGGATAACCTGCTTTGTATTATTTGTGTTGATATCTCTTTGGCAAATATCTTACGTATGGTACACCCCTCTTCTGTAGATTCTTTTTCTGGTAAACTCAGTAAGGTAGCTTATACAGCCTTTTCTATCGCACTTGCTGCTGTTTCGTTACTGTTGTTTGTCAAAGGTGTTACCTCATTTATGCACTTTGGCTTGGATTTTATGTCTATAGACATTAATCAAATGTTTGAAGCCACTATTTTACTTACACTTTCTCTTGCTATCTTTGACCTAGTTAAAGCTATCTTTGAAGAGGAAGTACTGGGTAAAGAGAAGAAACAGGGCTCCGCAGAGGGACACCAAACCATGATACGCTTCTTAGGCTCAATCATCATCGCACTCTCGATTGAAGCCTTGATGCTGGTCTTTAAATCAGCCCTCACTGACCCTGCCAAACTGCAATACGCTGTATATCTTATGGCTGGTGTTTCTTTTTTACTTTTGAGTCTATCTGTATATATTAAGTTTAATCGTACCTCAGATACAAAGGATAAATAATAATTTATGGATAAAAAACTCATCATCTTTGATATGGATGGTACCTTGGTCAATAGTTCAATAACTATAGCCAATGCCATCAACTATGTACGAAAGCATTTAGGGTTTGAACCTATGGACACAGAGCAAATACTCAGACAAGTCAATGACCATACCATCAATCCTGCACAAACTTTTTACCATGCAAAGGCTTTCGATAAAGACCATGAAAAATGGTTTTCGGAGTATTATACGCATAATCACGATAAAGAATTAATACTTTATGATGGTATTAAAGTATTACTTGTCGATTTGAAAAAAGCAGGATATAAACTTGCGGTTGCAACCAATGCGTATAGAAAATCAGCCACAGAATCACTTAGTTATTTGGAAATATATACATTGTTTGATGCGATTGCCTGTTATGACGATGTGTTACAAGGAAAGCCTCATCCCGATATGCTTTACAAACTATTAGACGAATTAGACATTAGAGAGGAAGAAGCCATTTTTATAGGGGATGGTCCACGTGATGAAATGGCAGCAAAAGAGGCAAATATAGATTATATTATGGTGGAGTGGGGATTTACAGAACATGGTGACAAAGAGGTAGTGAGGTCAGTAAAAGCGTTGAAGGAGATACTCCTTCATGTCTAAATCCTTTATTACAGATTTTATTTCACTGTTACTTATAGGTCTGTCTTTTCTCGTCCCAGAAGCCTACCATAATCCACTTCTTTTCACAGGACTTTTTGCCCTCTCTGGTGCCATTACCAATCAACTTGCTATCCATATGCTTTTTGAGCGTGTGCCATTTTTATATGGTTCTGGGGTGATAGAGAAAAATTTTGAGACCTTTAAGGCATCTATTCGAACTATGATAATGAAACAGTTTTTTACGAAAGAACAACTGGGAGATTTTTTTTCACAAGAAGAAAAGAAGATTGATTTATCGCCTTTGGTAGAAGAGGCAGATTTTTCGCCTGCCTTTGATGCGCTTTCTAAAACAGTCATGGAATCAAAATTTGGTGGAGCTATCTCTATGTTTGGTGGAGAGGAGGCATTGGATGGACTTCGTGAACCTTTTTCACGTAAACTCAAATCTGCGGTGAGTTCGATAGTCTCTTCTTCAGCATTTAAGGCACAACTTGATCATCATATACAAAATTCAGCCCTTTCAGAAGATATGATAGCTTCTGTTGAAGCACTCATTACTAGACGTTTAGATGAGTTGACACCCGGTATGGTTAAAGAGTTAGTACAAGAACTCATTAGAGAACACTTGGGCTGGCTCGTTGTGTGGGGTGGCGTATTTGGTGGACTTATTGGATTATTTTCTTCATTATTTATTTAAGCAAACAATAAGTAAACTTTTATGATTAATTAATATTAAAATGATAGAATGACCTCAATCACAATTACTGGAGACAATATGATTAAACTTCCTAAAATACTACTAAGTGCGCTTATGCTTATTTCAATCGCTCATGCCAAAGGTTATTTTGTAAACCATGATGACATTTGTGAAGGTACAGAAACACATAAATGTACCAATGATTATAGCACAGTAAGAAATTTACAAATTGCATTAAATCGTGATAAAAAACTTAAAGTATCACTTAAGGCTGATGGTAAATGGGGAGAAAAAACCAAAGAAGCAGTGATTGCATTTCAAAAAAAGCATAAACTTTCTCCTGCAGATGGATGGGTAGGGAAGGCAACGAAAATAAAACTTGATAAAATTGCTAGAAAAATAAAATTTCCTAAGGACAAACAAGTTAAGCATGTCGCATTAATGAAGACAAAGAAAAACTATACATGCTACAGTTCATTTAGAAAATGTGTAAATCTTAGAAAAAGTTATAAAGTTTTTAAAGATAACAAGTTACTCGCAAAAGCAAATGGTAGAAATACGCATTTGAAAATAGATGTCAGTGAACAAAGAGTTAAACTTTTAGTCAATGGAAAAGTTGCATTGGATGCACCTTGTACAACAGGTGCAAAACGTAAATTAGAGCCAAATACAAGAACATACAGAGATAAACATACGCCACTTGGTACGTATCGTATTATGGAAAAAATTGCAGCTAAAAAATCAACTATTTTTGGTGAAATGTATAGACATGGTAAAAAAGTATACCATGGAGACAGAAGAAAATACAGAGGACCAAAAGCAAAATATGTTGGACATACTATGCATAACTGGATGCGTTTAACCAGTGGTGGTATTGGTTTACATGCAAGTAAATATGTAAAACGTTACCCAGGTAGTAATGGTTGTGTAAGACTTCAGCCTAAAATAGCAAGAGTTATCTTCAAAAAAGTAAGAAGAGGCACAAAGGTAAGTGTTGTAAATTAATTGTTTTGGGCTTTATGCCCAAAAATCTTCATCTGTCATTCCCCCACTTTTTTTTCTCGCTACCATAGAAGTTTTCATTGCTTTGTATCCTTGATAATCTCTATCTAACCATTCTGGTATATGTAAAATTTCACATTTCTCATCGAAGTAGGTTTCTAGTTCCCCTTCATTGAGCATAAAAGCAGGATTGGATGCTTTACGTTCATTCTCTTCATGGTGTAAAAATGTTTCCATAATAATGATACCACCAACTTTGAGTGCCTCTATCATTTGAGGAAAGAGTCTACGTTCTAAGAAGTACGTACATACAATAAGATTATATCTATCTTTAGGCAGTGTATAGGTATCAAAATCTACTTCTTTTGCATGAATATGTGGAATATCCTGTAATGACTCTATCGCTACAGATGAGACATCCAAGGCATCCACTTCAAAACCGATTGAAGCGAGGTATTTACTATGTCTTCCCATCCCACAAGCGATATCTAATGCTTGTTTCCCCGTAGCAAGCTTTGCATAGTCCTTGACTAACTTAATAGGTTCATTAGGGATTTTATTGTCTTTATATTTTTCATTCCAACGTTCTTTGTCATACTGTGACATTTTCTACCTCTTGCTAAGTCTATTTTGCTATTATTTTAGCAAAATAAAACCTATTTAGGATAATAACTATGGCAAAACTCACCTTCATTTCATGGAATGTAAACGGCATACGCGCAGTAGAGAAAAAAGAAGCTTTGAAGTGGATAGATGAAGCAGAGGTAGATTTTTTAGGACTTCAGGAAATCAAAGCAGAGGCAGACCAGATTCCTGATACGATATTTAATCGTGACTACAAGTTTCAGAGTATTAACTCCTCTGTGAATAAAGGACAGTCAGGTGTGGCACTTTATACAGATATTAAAGGCGAAGCTTCTTGTTGTGACCATGTTGATATTTTAGAGGAGGGGCGTATCAATGAATATCATTTTGACAACATCGTACTATTTAACGTCTACTTCCCAAATGGTCAGCGTAGTGAAGAACGTTTAGCATACAAAATGGCATTTTATGAGCGTTTTTTAGACCATATATTAGACTTACGCAAACAAGGTAAATCCATTGTTGTATGTGGAGATGTAAATACAGCGCATCACCCCATAGATCTTGCACGTCCAAAAGCCAATGAAAAAACTTCAGGCTTTCTTCCTATGGAGCGTGAATGGCAAGACAAACTCTTGGCATCTGGCTTCATCGACACCTTTAGACATGTACATGGTAATGTAGAAGATCGCTATAGCTGGTGGAGTTACAGAGCAGCAGCCAGAAAAAATAATGTAGGATGGCGTATAGACTACTTTTATGTTTCAGATGATTTGAAAGATAAGATAGTAGAAGCTGATATTTTAGATGATATTATGGGAAGCGATCATTGTCCTGTGAAGTTGGTGTTAGAAGTTTAGTCGTCTTCTAATTCTCCAACATAATAAAACTCATCTAACCCTTCTAAAAATGCCATAAGTAATTCACCTGAACATTTTTTAAAGTTTTTATGACTCTCTTTGCGAAAAAGTGATTTTAACTCTTGTTTACTTAATGACACATCACCAAGACCAAAGATGATTTCTGTTTCAGCTTCCTTTAGTTCTAGGGCTATGCGTAGTTTTTTGAGTATAAGATTGTTTGTAAGTTCAACGACTTCATCATCAGGCTTCTGAGGACTTGGTCCACGTTTTAGTGTGACCAACCCATCTAAAAAAATGCCTAATTCTTCATAACTACAGAGTTGGAAAGCTTTATCTGTACGTCTTTTGAGTAGGGTGTCTAAGTGTGCAGCTGTCATCTTATAGGATTCAAGTGCATACGCTTCTAACATCTCTTCCATAGAAAGATTAAGTGCTTTTTGTATACGGTAGAGTATTTCATTTGTGCTTACTATCATTACTTTTTACTTGCCTTTTGTGCTAAATCAGCCAAGGCAACTTTAGCCTTAGTCAATATATTTAAACAGTTTTTATCTTTTATATTGTGTTTGAGGGACCAGTATTCTGGATTGGTATAGGTAAAAGAGGTCAGACCTTCATAATTTGTAGAAACCAAAATACGTAAAGGTAAATCAAGCCCCATAGAAGGATTACAGTTCATCAATACAGTTCCCATTCTTGGGTTACCAAAAACCACCACAGTTTCTGGTTTAAGATTCATGTTTACCGCTGTGGCATTTGCTTTATGGTCGATGGTCTCAAAGAGAGTAAGGTTTTCTTCTTGAATGAGTTTTTTCAGTTTAGAAACAGAAACATCTTGGGTGTTCTCACTTTGTACTGTTTCTAAAAATGTTCCTTTTTTGCTGTCACAACCAACTAATGACAAGCCTATAAACCCTATTAAAAGTAATCTTTTCATTATCCATCCTTTTTTATGCTCAAAAGCGACAAGTCGCATGAGCTTACTGCTGAAGTCAACACAGTGTTACCGTTCTATAAAATAGTATTATACATTAAATCTAAAATGCATGACATCTCCATCTTGTACGATGTACTCTTTTCCCTCTAATCTGTTTTTTCCAGCCTCTTTGGCACCCTGTTCACCACCAAATTCTACAAAATCCTCATAAGCAATGACTTCCGCACGGATGAAACCTTTTTCAAAATCATTATGTATTACTGCTGCAGCCTTTGGTGCAGTAGTACCTTGGCGAATCGTCCAAGCACGTACTTCTTTCACCCCAGCAGTAAAGTATGACTGTAGTCCAAGTTTAGCAAAACCTTTATGGATGATTTGTTCTAGACCTGATTCTTTTACCCCAAGATCTGCTAACATCTCATCACGTTCATCATCATCAAAATCAACCATATCTTCTTCTACTTTAGCACAGAGTTTAATTACCTCTGAACCTCTTTCATCTGCATAGGCTTTGAGTTTCTGTACAAATGCATTGTCTTCAGACAGCCCATCTTCATCGACATTTGCACCATAAATGATAGGTTTTGATGTCAGCAGACGTAAGTCTTTGTTCATTGCCAAAAAGCCATCTGATTCTAGCTCAGAAAAAGTAGAAACAGGAGCACCATTTTCAATATGTGCTAAAAGTGCTTCTGCTACTTCTAACTGCTCTTTCGCATCTTTATCGTTCCCTCTGGCTTTCTTTTTAAGCATATCAATACGTTTAAGTACTGCATCAATGTCTGCAAATAAAAGCTCTTGTTCTATGATTTCCACATCACGTATAGGGTCTATCGTACCTTCGGTGTGGACAATATTTGGATCTTCAAAACATCTAACGATATGCAGTATTACTTCAGTTTCACGGATATTTCCTAGAAACTTATTCCCCAACCCTTCACCTTTACTTGCACCTGCGACAAGTCCAGCAATGTCAACGAAGTCAAGTGTAGAATATTGTATTTTTTCCGGATTAACGATTTTGGCGAGTGCCTCTAGTCTTTTATCCGGGACGGGTACCACTGCTTTATTTGGTTCAATAGTACAAAAAGGGTAGTTTGCACTCTCTGCATTTTGTGCTTTTGTCAGTGCGTTAAAAGTGGTAGATTTTCCTACATTTGGTAGTCCTACAAGTCCTATGCCTAGTCCCATGGTTATCCTTTGGTTTGTGTAGTGATGAGGAGACAGATTTTGAAGTAGCTGTAGTTAATCCCATAGGGGCGGCATGTACAGGTGCTTTAAAATTTGTATCCGAATTTATAACGCGATTTTACCGAAATATTGGTGAAGGGGAGGTAATAAAACATAAAAGGCAAGCATTGAAGTATACAAAAGTGAAAGCTCACTATGTAACTTCATGAATGATGACCTTATTTAATCCTCTTTGAGTGGTGCCAAATCTATAATGATTCTTGCTGGATTATGTAATTCGTATACATTTATTTTTGCTTTTTGTTTGAGTTCAATGGTGAATTTAAATCCACTTTTATCTAAATATTCATCTATGTGGATTGTTTTTACCATTATATTCCCCTCATACAAATCAGAATGGTCACCTACTAAAGCAGAAAAAGCCTGATACCCATCAAGAATCCCTACAATACGGTTATTTTCAGGTTCATAGGTGAAAATATATGTACCAGAATCATTCACTTTTTTTACAGGTAATTGGGCATACCCTTCCCATTGGTAACTATCGAAAATAAGACGGGTATAATGACTGCTTTGTCCTAGTCTTACCATCCCTATATCTAAACCATTGATAGGTTTTCCTCCTGAAAAGCTCTCTCTTCTTTGAAAAAAGGTACGTTTGTTTTGTTTGTTCAGGCGAGATTTTGCTCTATTTGAACCCTGCGGAAGAAGTTTTTTAATGTCTTTTAATACAGGTATCTTATCAATCGGGGGCAGTAAAGATGAAGAAATTTTGTTGACTATTGGTATATGTGTGAAGAGAGATTCATCTTGTGCTATTGACTTCTCTTTCAATTTTAATGTAGGAAAATCATCACGAATATCTTCTTTCTGATTTTTTTCTACTTCAGTCTTTTTGTTAGCTATCTTTTGATGATTTTGTTGAGGAGGAGAAACAACATATCCTCTTCCTTGACATCCTGAAAATATAAAAAGCATGACACTTAAAAATAGGATTATTCTCATGAACTCACTTTTATTTTGCAAGCTTTTCTAAAAGTTTCACCATCATTCTCACACCAGCACCACTTGCTCCATGAGGATTTTCTCCCCAGCTATGTTCTACAAATGCAGGACCAGCGATATCTATATGTGCCCACTTGTCACTGTGTTTTTTATCTATAAATTCAGAGAGAAATTGCCCTGCAGTAATCGCTCCACCATACCGTGTGTTTGAAATGTTACAGACATCGGCTATTTCAGACTTGATGGTTTTTTTGAGGTAAGGGTTGAAGTCAAGTGCAGTGGCTAACTCTCCAGAATTTTTGGCTTCTTTGACTACCATAGCTTTGACTTCATCATTATTGCCCATAACCCCTGAAGTATAGTGTCCTACACCTACCACACAAGCACCTGTGAGTGTTGCAAAGTCGAAGATATAGTCTGCTTTGACTTCTTGTTGTGCATAACAGAGTACATCTGCAAGTACTAAACGTCCCTCTGCATCGGTATTACGTATTTCTATAGTTTTACCATTTTTAGCGACTAACACATCATCTGGTTTATAGGCATCTCCCCCTATCATATTTTCTACAGCACCTACAAAACCATGCACCTCTATGGGTAAATCCATTTCAGAGATGGCTTTCATAATGCCCATGACTGCGGAACCACCACTTTTGTCCGATTTCATCGTTACCATATAATCAGCAGGCTTTAGGCTTAGACCACCTGAATCATAAGTAAGTCCTTTCCCTACAAGTGTGACTTTTATTTTGGCATTTTTAGGTTTGTGGGTAAGGTGAATCACTCTAGGCTTATGACGGCTTGCACGTGCCACAGCGAGCAGTGTTTCCATTTTCTCTTTTTTAAGTGCTTTAGGTTTTAGTACTTTACATTTCAGCCCTGTTTCTTCTGCCAAACCTTCTGCGATACTAGCCATGACATCTGGATAACAGTCATCAGGTGTTGTATTGACGATGTCACGTGTAAAGTTGGTAGCATCTGCGATGATTTGTGCTTTATGTATTTGCTCAGAAGCTTTTTCTATGTCAATTTCTACCCCATTGTATTCATCTATTGAAAGAGTAATATGTTTAATTTTACTTTCATTCTTTTTACTTTTGTAAGTTTCAAAAGTATATGCACCAAGGATAAAGCCTTCTACCATAGCGCGAAGAGAGTAAATGCAACCTTGATTGGTATAGGTAGAGACTTTAATGCTTTTATAGTTTTTACCTATAAGTGATTTCAGTGCATTTGCAGCAGCAGTTCTCATAGGAGCACTAGCAAGGGATGTTGCACCTACATAAAGTCTATTTTTTTCAATCAACAAACATGTTTCATCTTGCGCTGCTGAGAAGCCAGCCTTTTTAAGAAGTTTTTTGTCTTGTACAAAACGATGTTTAAAATCGTTGTCTATCACAAATATAAGTTCTAAATCTGCTTCTATCTCTGCTGTTTTTGCTATGGTTAATTCGAAGTTCATGTTATAGTCCTTTAATGCTATTTAAATTGCTCTGCAAGTATATCCTGCGCTTGTATCATATCTTTATCCCCACGTCCAGAGAGGTTTACCAAAATGGTTTTGCCTTTGACATCTTCTGGTTTCATCTTCTTCAAGTAGGCTACTGCATGAGAACTTTCAAATGCAGGGATGATACCCTCACGCTGTGAGAGCCATACGAAAGCATCCATCGCTTCATCATCTGTGATGTGGTCGTAGGTGACGATGTTTTTGTCTTTTAAGAAGGCATGTTCTGGGCCTATGCCTGGGTAGTCTAGTCCTGCAGAGATGGAGTGGGCTTCTTGTATCTGCCCATCTTCATCTTGGAGTAGGTAGCTGAGTTGTCCGTGTAGCACGCCAGGGCTTCCTTTTTCCAGTGAACATCCATGTTTGCAGTCAAGTCCTTCTCCTCCAGCTTCAATACCGATACACTCTACGTTTTCATCTTCTAAGAAGTGGTTAAAGACACCAAGAGCGTTAGAACCACCACCGATACATGCGATGACTTTGTCAGGCAAACAATTTTCCACAACATTTAACTGTGCTTTTGCTTCCCATCCGATGATGCTCTGTATGTCACGTACCATCATAGGGTAGGGATGAGGCCCTGCTACGGTACCTATGAGATAGTAGGTGTCACGTGCGTGTGTCACCCAGTGACGAATGGCGTCATTCATAGCATCTTTGAGTGTCTTACTGCCACTTTCTACCGCATGTACTTTAGCTCCAAGGAGTTTCATACGAAAGACGTTAAGCTCTTGACGTGCTACATCTTTGGCACCCATAAAGACTTCACACTCTAAACCAAAGAGTGCAGCTACAGTTGCAGTAGCTACACCATGTTGTCCTGCACCAGTCTCTGCGATAATTTTCTTTTTACCTAAACGTTTAGCTAACACGGCTTGTGCGACACAGTGGTTTATCTTGTGTGCTCCTGTGTGGTTAAGGTCTTCACGTTTGAGATAGACTTTTGCATCCAGCTCTTTAGAGATGTTTTCTGCAAAGTAGAGTGCAGAAGGACGTCCTACATAGTTTTTATAGTAGTAATCCACTTCACTCCAAAAGTCCTTGTCAAAACGTATGGCTTCATAGTCAAGGCGGAGTTGTTCAAGTGCGGGCATCAGTGTCTCAGGTACAAAACGTCCACCAAATTTTCCAAAATGCCCTAATTCATCTGGGTCATGAGGGCTTGGTTTTGGGATATAAATCTCTTTTGTTAAATCCATAATTTCTTTTTCTCCTTTGTAAAAAGCAAAGCTCTTTACAAATTCCTCTCACTAAAGCTTTGCCGTTGGCAAGAGAGGAAATAATATGTAGAGATTATAGCGAAGCAGAGGTTAGGGAGGGTTAAATCTCCCCGTATTTAGAGTGAAATATGATTTCTAAAAGCATCTTTTTTTTCAAAGTCTGTACCATGTGGAGTGTAGTGATATTTCGATGTTGCTTCTTTCATGAGGGGCTTTGGCATTTCATCATACATGGTATTCATACTTGTGTTGATGGTACCTAGGAAATAGGTATTACCTTTGGTCACCTTAGGGATGATTTTTGTTCCTGAGCCATAACCTGCTTTTCCTCTACTACATCCATAATGACCTGTGAGAGAATACTCTTTAAGGCGTACATGGGTACTAGGGGTAGGTATGTTGATAGCAATAAATCCATCACTCACTTTGGTATCATGAAAATAGACTTCATAGCCTAAAGGTTCTTCATCACTGTAAATTTCAATATGTCTTACAGCCCGTCCATCTGTACCATCAACGGCTATGAGTAATTTGGCTTCTCCCAAATAGTGTGCTTTGTTGACATTACTTATGGGAGTAATGCTGTCTGGGGCACAGCCTAAAAACAATAATGCAGAAATGGCAAGTATAATATTTTTAAATATCATATTATCTAAACCCCGCTTTTTTAAGTGCTTTGAGTACTTTGTTTTCTACTTCTTTTAAGACTTTTTTAGCAGGACTTCTTTTTGAAAAATAGGAAGGAAGAACAAAAAGTGCAGTGGTTTTGGCATTTTTTTCCAATAACATAATTTTAAGTGGACAAAGTGCCATCATCGTGGGGTCAAGATTTAAGACATCATTGGCATAAAATGGATTACAAAATATGATACTTTGTGCTTTTGTGTAGCCTCTTTTATTGTAATCTTTACCAAGTTTACCTTTCATTCGTGCCAATGTTCCAGAAATGTCTGCTTTAGAGATGATGAAGAGATTTTGGTCTTCTAAAGTTTTTTTGAGGGTATGCAGGGCAGACCTAAAGTCTTCTTTTACTGAGACTTTGTAGATGCCATTACCTGCAAAGAGTGTAGTGCTAAACATAAGTGCCAGCACCAAGATGAGTTTTTTGAACATGATAGTCTCCTTTTGTGATAAAAAGAGCGTATCATATTTTGTGTGGATTATATGTGCAAAATCAATCTACATGTAGTACGGAATAGACAGGAGCATTAAAATCTTCTCGACCTTTTAAAAAGTCTAACTCCATAATGAAACAGGCTTCTACACATTTCGCACCCACTTTATCTATGAGGTTTGTAGCAGCTTTTGCTGTGCCTCCTGTGGCTATGAGGTCATCTATGAGTAGGACTTTTGCTGGTTTTCCTGTACTGCAACAGCCGTTTTCACCAAAAGCATCTATATGTATCTCTACTTCATCAAAACCGTACTCAAGGGAGTATTTTTCTGCTACCGTTGTGTAAGGTAGTTTTCCTTTTTTACGTACAGGTACAAAGCCCACACCCAGTCTGTCTGCAAGGATACTTCCAAAGATGAAACCTCTGGCATCTATACCTGCTACATAGTCCAAACCATAGGTTTTGTACCTATTTTCTAGGTGCGTCATGAGTGTGTCAAAGGCCTTGGCGTTGGAAAGGAGGGTAGTGATGTCTTTGAAAATAATACCTGGTTTTGGAAAGTCTGGGATGTCTCTGATACTGTCTAAGATGATTTGTTTGTCTTGTGTTGAGAGTGTTTTCATGATGAACCTTGTAGGGCGGGGTGTCCTCTCCCCGACATAAATTTAAATGATGTAAAAGCTTATTTTGAATGTTGACTTGAAAGTCGAGGAGAGGACATCCCGACTTACGGATTTACCCTAAATCAGCACCAAAAGCACAGCCTTCTATTTTGGCTACACGTCCTGCATGTCTGCCACCTTCGAATTCTGTAGAGGCAAAGGCTTCTAGCATATCTTCTATGACACCTTTACCTACCACACGTTCACCAAAACAAAGGATATTCGCATCATTATGCTGGCGTGTAAGTTTAGCCGTGTAGTGGTCATGACAAAGCGCTGCACGTATGCCGGGTACTTTGTTTGCTGCAATAGAGATACCTATCCCTGTACCACATATGAGTATACCTAGACTTCCCTCGTCGGCTAAGACAGCGTCTGCACATTTTTTAGCAAAATCAGGGTAGTCCACACGGTCAGCAGAATCAGGACCAAGGTCAATGATTTCATGACCCAATTCCTGTACAAAGTCTTTGACATATGCTTTCAGGGCATAACCTGCATGGTCTGTTGCAATATAAAATTTTTTAGACATTTTTTTCCTTTACTCTATAGGTTGTTCATGTTGTATTGACTCTATGCGTCTACCGATGCGTCCCCAACGTACTGTATAACGTTGTCTGTTCCAAAGTGTTTCACACTCTTTTGAACCGATATCCATATTTGGACAGACGCGTGTAAGTTTATCATGGTCTTTGCTTCCACCATTGCCATTCATTACCCAGTCGTAAGAGCGGAACTCTAAACTCATGTAGATAAGCCAAGGTTTACCTACTATGAGAGAATAAGGTACAGAACCCCAGAAACGGCTGTCGTTTGAGTTGTCACGATTATCACCTATCATGTAGTAGTGGTCTAGTTCTACTTTTTTATAGAAGAGATTTTTATCTAGCTCATGCACGTACACAGGTGTCATATCGATATTTTTATTGCTGTTGTAATAAGCAGCTAAAAGAGCAAATGAATTGCCATCATATTCTGGTTTATACTGAATACCTGGGTACTTGGACATGTACGGATTGACAGCCCAAAGCTTTCCATTGAGTTTTACAACTTTGGCTTTGGGATAATTACTTTTATAGAAGGCTTCATCGTTCATGTCCTCATGAAAGTGAATATAGAGTTTTTTATCATCATACATAAGCTCATCTCCACCAACAGCAACACAACGTTTCACAAAGTGTACTTTAGGTGTTTGAGGATTACGAAAAATGACGATATCTTCTCTTTGTGGTCGTGGTCCTTCTATGAGGTGACCATTGTTGTTAAAGTCTGGTAATATTGGTATTTCAAGCCATGGTAAATGAGGGATAGGAATACCATAGCTAAACTTTTTAGCAAAAAGAAAGTCACCGATGAGTTGTGTACGCTTCATAGACCCAGAAGGGATAACAAAAGATTGTGCGACAAAGAAAATAAGGAATAAAACGATGATAATGGTTCCTGTCCAAGAGCTGGCAAAACGGCTAAATGCAGATAAAAATTTACCCATTATGCTCTAGCCTTTGCAGCTTTAAGTGTATTTGAAAGAAGCATCGCAATGGTCATGGGACCAACGCCACCAGGAACAGGTGTAATGTATGAACATTTAGGACTCACAGCCTTGAAGTCTACATCTCCTACCAAAGATCCATCTTCAATACGGTTAATACCGATGTCTATCACGATAGCTCCATCTTTTACCATATCTTCTTTGATAAGCCCAGGTACACCAACACCTACCACGATAATATCAGCTTTACTTGTATGAGCTTTAAGGTCTTTTGTGTGTATGTGGGTCACAGTAACCGTAGCATTGGCATTGAGAAGTAGGGCAGCCATAGGTTTACCTACGATGTTACTCGCACCGACAACACAAACATCTTGACCTTGAAGGTCAATGTTGTACTCTTCAAACATTTTCATCACACCCAGAGGTGTACAGGCTACGAAGCTATCCAAGTTAGTGACTAGTCGCCCTACATTGTAAGCATGGAAACCATCAACATCTTTACTTGGTTCTATGACTTCTAAGATTTTATCGGTATCAACATGTTTGGGAAGAGGAAGTTGCACGAGTATGCCATCGATACGAGGGTTATTGTTCATCATTTCAATGGTAGCTATGATTTCTTCTTGAGAGATAGTATCTGGCATGTTGTGTGTGATGGAGTAGAAACCTACTTTTTCACAAGCTTTTGCTTTCATTTTGACATAAGCATGGCTTGCTGGGTCATCTCCTACAAGTATCACTGCAAGTCCTGGGACAATGTTTTTTTCTTGTTTGAGTTGTTCTACTTCTGCACTTACAGCACTATGTACTTTGTTTGCTAGAGATTTTCCATCGATGAGTTGCATAAATACTCTCTTTAAATTTTTCAGGTATTATATCAAAAATTGTTTATGGAGAGTAAATACGTGCGATATTTATGTTTATTATTACCCTTGTTTCTATTTTCTGAAGAAAGTTTTATCTCACATTATGAGTATGGTGAAATGCTTTACAACAGTCCTAGAGGCGTCAGTTGTGAAGAATGCCACGGGAAATCAGGGGAAGGGAAAATCATCGTAACGTATCAAGATATCCATGGGAAAGAAGCCATAAAAGGCGCAGATATACGTAGAAAAACATTAGATGAAATGTTAAAGTCTGTGAGCACGTACCATAAAGTGATGCCCCGATACTACTTGACAGATAAAGAGGTAGAAGCTATTTATGATTATCTCAAAGTCAAGAACCAAAAATATCTTGATACTCTGGATAATAATCAAAGTAAATAATTGGCTATAATTGTCTTTTCATATATAAAGGATAATTATGACACTCTCAAAATCACTTATTACACTACTTTTAGGTACGGGTATACTCCAAGCTTCCTCTTTAGCCGTTTATCAAGATAAAACATTTTATAGCTATACTCCACAACAAAACTTTATAGGCTTTGCCCAAAATATACAAGCCAAATGTAAAGGTAGCACACTTCCCATAGGTGAAATGAGTATGTGCCCTCCAGAAGACAGACTCTGTAAACTTTTAACACATGTAGAACAGTTGAAAGAAAAAGAGGCAGGCATACAAGCAAATATTAAAGTGTTGGAACAACTGATCTCTTTGCCTCAGCCAAGTACCTTTGATGCTGTTGCATGGATTAATGCTGCAAGCCTTACAGGGGAAGAAGAAGCAAGACTCTCTACACTTTCAAATAAGCTGAAAAAAGAACTAAATATTGAACAAAATAATTTTCAAAAACAAGCTCCTAGAACGATTGCCTTAAAAACATTAAAAACATGCCAAAGTGAGTTAGAAATTACTATCCCTCATGGGATACACTTTTCTACACTATATGAGGCAAATATGCAGGAGGACAAAGAGGTAGAAGTGACACAGTTTCTTTCTATCGTTAATCGTTCTGGTATAGACATAGAAGCTAAGAGTGCCAATTTTTATTATCGTGCCTCTCATCAGTATGTAAATCCTATACATTTTAATCCTTGGATAGTGAGTAAGTATGTACCCAGAGTAAAAAGAATGTATAAAAAATCTATGATGAAAATGTCTATGCCTATGGAAATGTCTATGGTCGAAGATGAAGCTATGGCTGCGGGTGATGTCGCACCGATGCCTGTCGCCAGCTATGAAGATGCAAGAGAATATAAGATTAACAATCTCACATTACCGTCTACAGGAGTGCCTTTAGAGGTTAAATTACTCTCATGGAAAGCGCCCTTACATTGTAATGTACGTACGTATCCTTATGTAAATACAAGGGCTTTTCATGTTTGTTCTTTTAGCCCAAAGTTTCAAATAGATTCTAACCGCTGGAAAATCAAATCTTCAGATGTAGTACTCAATGAAAATGCAGTAGGGGAATATAGAGATGGAACATACAACCTCTACACCAAAGTGGAAGAAGATATACAAATCCAACGAACTCCTATTGTCCAAAAAGAGCGTGAAACAGGTATCTTTGGGGGTACGGCTCGTAAAAAAGATGGTTTCACTATTCGTCTTACCAATAAATCTGACAAAGAAAAGACACTGACGGTTATCGACCGTATACCTACTTCTACTACAGAAGAGATAAAATCAAAACTACTTTCTGTAAAATCTGATAAAAAAGTAGACTATAAAATGCTCAAAGATGGGAAAATAGAAATGCACATTGCTTTAGCAGCCCATGAAAGTAAAAAAATAGACATACTATTTGAAATAGCTTATGATAAAGATTTGAAAGTGAATTATTAGTGTAGGGAAATTTAAGGGGAGGAGTGCTTGCAGGATAAACCTGCAAGCGTTTAACTTAACAAGGTGTTACGTTTTCAGCTTGTGGGCCTTTTTGACCTTCACCAACTTCAAATGTTACTGCTTGACCTTCAGCGAGAGTCACGCGACCACCATTATCATTATTTACTTGACGAAAGTGTACAAATACATCATCTCCACCATTCTCTTGTTGGATAAATCCGTAACCTTTTTCATCGTTGAACCATTTTACTGTACCGTTGACTAATTCTGCCATTGTTATACCTTATGTGGGCTTTGCCCTAATATTTACACTTCTAGGTGTTCCCTATAAAAGCGGAATCTAAAATCGGAGAGAGTCTTTCGGGGTCTAGCAATAACACTTAACACACGATAGATGAACTCGAACCTCATCTTTCTTCGGTAACTATTGTACCTTGTTTTTTTACTTATAACCTTATGTGATGAAATTTGTTTATAAATTTTGTCCTAAATTTAAAAATTATACGAAACACCAACATTTATAGTATCAACTGAAAAGTCATTAGCAGGAGATAAATCATCAAACCCATTGTCATCATAGAGTCTTGTATAGTCTACAAACACATCTATGGTATCTGTTGCCGAGAAGTTTGCACCTAAACCCCATTGAAAAGAATTTTCAGAATGTGTTGCTCCATCATCAAGTTTGACTTGACCATAACCTAAAAGTCCATAAAGAGTTACTTGATTTAACGCATATTGAGGTTTTAAATAAAGTGCAATATTGGACAT
>DRQB01000037.1 GCA_011330645.1 Campylobacterota bacterium
GCTCTTCCTTTTTTCCAGTAGAATGCACCTATCACCTCTTTGGAGGCTTTTAATATATGATAATCAGTGGCAAATAAAAGTGGCTTTTTAACTTCTTGAAGATGCAACTCTTTTTGATGTAACACTTTTTCAAGCATGGTTTTACTTGTCAGCAAAAGCACATCTGACCCCTTCATACGTTTTGCCAGTAAAATTTTATCTGCCTGTAGAAAAACTTCTCTATATTCAGAGTCTTCTACATACACAAACACGGGATGTGCAGAGGTGATCGCTGTAAATATATGCTGGTAAAATTTGAGTGTACTCTCCTTATCTAACGCAACAAGTTGCCCATAGCTAAGGATGAAGAGCACCAATATTTTTTTCAAAATGTATACTCCACTTCAAGTGTCACTCTCTGGTCTATAGGAGAAATGGAGAGTGGTTTTAAAAAGCTCCCTGTCGTTGGACTTATTCTAAATAAACCTGTTGCTTTTGCTTTGTCTAAAAGGTTTTGCCCTTTCAGTGTAAAGGTGAGGTTTTCACTGGCATTCCAAGAGATAGAACTTGTCACATCAAAGTAATTAATGTCATCTATACTGTTTTGATGCCAAACCACGGCATTGTAAAAATCAAACTTTTCATAACTGTTACTTAAACTCAAATATCCACTAAAGTCTTCTAATTTATCTAAATTAAAAATGTCTTTATAACGTGCATAGTAAAGTTGTAGGTTTAATTTATTATCCATATCAAAATCATAATCATAATTAAAAATGGTAAAGAAGTATTGTGTTTTACCTGAACCAATATTCTGAACCAATCCGTCTTCATCTTTCATCATAAGAAGCATAAGTCTTACCCTATAGTCATCTTTTACATAACTAACTTCTTGTGTAAGACCTTTAGTCACTTGAGTAGGTACAGGATTCAAACTTTGTGTATTCATCTGTCTGGAAAGTGGATCAAGTGCAAACATTATACGATACAAATAACTTTTATAACTCCATGCTTCAGAGGTAAAAATATAGCCTAGTCTTAGTTGTAAAAATTCATCATCATTCACAGCATCATTTCTATACAGTTTACTATACTCTGCACCTAAAGTCAGTAATTCTGCCGGACTTAATGCATATTGGTCTTGAAAAAAAAGAGAAAAAATATTTTCTTTTGTAAAGCCTATGGGGATATTTCCCAAACCATCTAACGATACAGAATCTAGCGATTTCCATCTCCCTTTAATGCCTGAAGCAATACGATGTTTTCCTATGGTATTTTTATAGGTTAATTCTGCACTGTATGTACTATTTTTTGTGATTGCCGCAATACGATTAGGAGAAAGAGGATTATTTAAAATAAGAGGAAAATCATCTTCCTGTTCGATATCAGCTTTTAACCAATCATAAGCAAACTGTGCACGCCAGTGCTCATCAAAATCTATTCCATAATCCATATGGACATTTAAGTAATCTATTTGAGAGACTAGTGGTGTTGCATCGAGACTTAGTCCTGCCAAACTATCTGTATTTTTTTTCATAACTTGTAAATGGGCTATTTGATTTTCAGTCTTTACATAAGAAAAAAGCTGTGTACGCTCAAAATCTCTTGAGAGAGGACGGATTGTGCCATTGTCTATTTTCTCACGTTTTGCATCAGTATGTGAGAGATTGACCATATATGCATACTCTTCTTTTTGTTCTCCATAGCTAATGCTTTGTCCATTGTGCCCTCGACTTCCTTGGATAAGATTCAGTTTTCCTCCACTGTCTTGTTTTGGATTTTTACTATAAACGAACATAGTCAGATACGCAGGTTCAACAGCCGACTCAAAAGATGGTATCATATAGTAGAATTCTATATGATCGACAAAATCGATATTCATATCTCCATACAACACAAGCCCACTCCCCATCCATCCTTGGGTAATTTCCACCCCATCTACATAAAGACGTATAAAATTACTTCGATAAGGTTCAAAAGCGCCACTTGCTAAAGGATCTGGCAAAGCATATCTATTTTCATGATAATAAATCACTGGTGTCGTTTTAAACACATCTTTCAGTGTTTTTGCATGCATCCGTTCCAGTCTTTCTCTCGTGTATAGGACTAAATGACCTTTGTTTTCATCGATGGTTTTCTGACTCAAATCATTTTTATGGTTATAGTTATTAAGCAGTGTTTCCACTTCAGATGCCTGAAGAAAATAAGTAAAAAAGAGCCATAAAAAAAGTATAATTGTTTTAAATACATACATAATAAATCCTAGAATGAGTGATGCTTACTGTTAGTATAGTATAAAAAAGTCAAAAAAAGTCAAAAAAAAACTTAACTATGGTGTAACTACACTATAATTAATACAATAATTTTATAGATAAAGGTTTTTTATGCATTCTGAAGACTTTTTTAATCTTTTAACACAAGAGTACAGTATAAAATTGGCAACAAGTCCTCAAGATTTCCAAGCCGTAAAAGAAGTACGCAGAGAAGTCTTTTCTCATAAATACAATATGACTCCAACACTTCTAGAAAATAAGGGTTATCTTTTTTCAAAAGATGATATACAATCATTTATTTATCTTTTACGCCATAATACTACAAATTCTTATGTAGGTACAGTACGACTTTTTTTCATAAATGGAACAACACCTCTTCAAAAATTACCCATGCAAAAAGATGGAAATGTGAAAGACAATGTAATAAAAAATATGATGCATACTTTTCCTATCTGTGAGATATCTCGTCTTGCATTAGTAAATACACTTCCTCGCTATAAAGATTATTCTGCATTAAGATTGCGTACATATCTTGCAATGTTACTGATGATTTCTACAAGATTAAATCTTTTTCTATATCATCAAAACACTATTTTTGCCATTATGGAACCTTCACTACATTTAATATTAAAAAGACAAAATGTTAGATTTAGACAAATAGGTAAACCAGTTGAATATTATGGTATTCGTACACCTTTTGGCATAGAAAGGAAAAAACTCCTACAAGACACAGAAGAAACTATGGGCACAATCACCCGTCACTACCTCAAAGAGCTTTGTCAAAATCCAGACTCTTTTTGGGAGTTCATAGACAACAATCCTTACCTAGAACGTTCAGATATTCAGCTAGATAGAATTTGCCAGCTCTTCAAAGAGTATGGAGATGACGTTGATTTATCGCTTCTTCTGGGAGAAGATGCGCCATCTATGGCTTAGAGCGTGATTTAGCTGTGCCTAGCTTTTGTCTAAGCTAGGCACTTTAATTTTTAGAGCTATCCTTAACCCTGTAAATCACGCCATACAGTACAGGAACATAATAAAGGTTTAACACGGTTGCCCATGCGATACCAAAACCAAGGCTAATCGCCATAGGTTGCAAGATGAGCGCTTGCCCTGAAGCAAAAAACATCAACGATGACAACCCAAGTACAGTAGTGACAGAGGTAAGTAAAATAGGTCGTAATCGTAATCCTGCGCGTTCTACCATTTCACTATAGTTTTTACTTCCCTTTACAAAATCGAGCATGATAAGTCCATCATTGACCACCACACCAGCCAAACCAATAATACCCATGAGTCCAGGTAAGGTTAGATTGACTCCCATCAATTTTGTACCTATTAATGCACCAAGTACAGAAAGTGGTATTGTAGAAAGTATAATCAAAGGCAGAAGTAAAGAGTTAAACATCCAAACCAAAGCGATAAATATCAGAAATATTGCTATCACTGCTGCTTGCATCATCTCTTTTTTGATTTTTGCATTCTCTTTTTCTTCTCCTTTTATAATAACTTTCACCCCTGATTTTGATATATCATCTAGTAATGGCTTTATCTGTTCCATCACTTCTGCTGGAGTAATGACTTTTTTACTCACTTTTGCAAAAAGAGAACGAACTTTTTCTCCATCCTCTTTAAAGATTTTTACAAATGATTTTTTATAGGTAAAATCACAAATATCTCCCAAGCGTACCACACGCATTCCATCAGGTGCCGTGAGTCTAAAATCTGGCAACGATCCTGTGTCATTTTTATTGGTATCTTCTATCTTGACACGTACAAGTCCTTTTTTATCGAACATCTTGCTGTACTCTGCTTTAAGAAATGCACCTCTAAGGACAGAAGTAACATACGCTTCAGAAAAACCAAGTTGTTGTCCATACTCATTGACACGTAGTTTGAGTTCTCTTTCTCCTTCATTGGCATTGTCGCCTATGTCTGAGACACCAGTGATAGAAGAAAGATTTTCTTCTACCTGTTTCATCGCTTGAAGGACTTGTGTTCGGTTATCTCCAGTAAAGCCTATCTCAATATCATTACCCACGATACCTGCTTGTTGCACATAGACATTAAATTCTTCATAAATCTTTTTGCCATGGGCTTCTTTTGCTTTAAATTTTTTAACCAATTTGCCTTCTATCTCTTTAGCAATATCTTGTGAAAGACGTTTTCTTACCATATCACTGTCATCATATTCCAAGGAAAAAATAGGATTAATATAGGTATCAAAAAAATTCTCAGGTGCTTTCTCATGTAGATTGATAAAAATTTGGAAAAGGTTTTCACCCAGTTCGAAACTTTGATCCTTGTTAAACTTAAACCCTATGACTGAGGTAACAGAAGCTACTTCTTTTTTATCGAGTGTTTTCAGTAATGCTTCTTCTACTTGTGTCACATACTTTTCGGTATCTGAGAGTTTATTGTTTATATTCACTTTTCCATTCATATATACCTGCTGGGCATCAAACTCTGGGAAAAGTTGGAACTTGGTTATTTTTGCCATACCTATCGTTCCTAAAACAATAAAACTCACAATCACCAGTAAAGAAGTTTTTTTATGTTTGAGTAGTGTGTATAAAAAATTTCTATACCACTTCATCCAACCTTTCCAAAAACCTTCTGAATCTTCTACACTTTGCACTTTCCCCATACTAAAAAATTCTTTTGAGTGTAAAGGTAAAAAATAAAAAGCCTCAAACAATGAAGAGAGTAACAATACCGTAATCATCACAGGTAACACCTGCATGAACATACCCATTTTGCCACTCATAATCAGTAGAGGTAAAAAAGCAAAGACTGTTGTAAGGGTAGCAGTAAGTACAGCAGGGAACATCTCTACAGCTCCATCTATCGCTGCATCTCTTGGCGTTTTACCCATTTCCATGTGTCTATAAATATTTTCAGCCACAACAATCGCCTCATCCACCAACATTCCCAAGGCAATCAATGCCCCAAGTAAGGTAAGCATATTCAGACTATATCCTATCATCTCCATGACAATCAATGTAATCATAAAACTTGCAGGTATCCCTATGGCAACCACCCATGCAATACGCATATTGACAGAAAGGAACAAAGCCAAAAAAACCAAAATAAGCCCAAAAAGAATATTTGATGAAACCAAATTGAGCCTATTTTTTATCCAAATAGAAGTATCTGTATACGCAACAAATTTTATTTTGTCATATTTTTTATTATATGTTTTTAGGATTTCACGTATCTCTTTACTGAGGGCTATAGCATTGCCTTCTTTGGTTTTATTGATATTTAAAGAGATATTTTCTTTTCCATTAAAGTGTGATATCTGTGTGGGGTCACCTAAACCATATTTGACTTTTGCAATGTCACCTAAACGAAAATGTTTACCTCCCACCGAAAGCAAAATATTTGACAATGCCTGTGTACTCTTTTCTCCATTAATGGTAGAAATATAAAGATGATCTCCCTGTCCATCCAAAGTACCTGCGGGGAAAATCGAAGAGATATTTCCTATAGCCTTGTAGACCAAAGCTTTGTCAAGTCCATAAGCATCTAGTTTATTTTGATTAAGTTTAATGAGTACTTCAACGTCTGTGTCACCACGTATATCTATATCTGAGAGGTCATGAAGAAGTGCTAACTTGCCTTTTATATCTTCTGCAGCCTCTATAAGTGCTTCTTTTCCCACATCCCCAGAAATAGCCACCAACAATAAAGGGTACTGATGGATACGTATTTTTGCAAGTGGTTCATTCATATCTGAAGGCAAATCACGTCGGGTATTGGAAATAATATCTTTCACATCAGAGAGTACCAATTGCGCATCATTACCATGTTTAATATCTGCATAAATACTAAATAATCCATTTTGGATACTTGTGTAAATCGTATCAATAGCAGAGAGACTTTTGAGTTCATCCTCTATGGTTGTGACAACCATTTTATCAAGGACATCTGCACTGGCACCTACATAGGCACCATTGACTGAAATTTGATCTAATGCAGAAGGAGGAAATATTTCTTTCGCAATATTTTGGTAGGCGAAAATAGACAGGAGTAACATGAAAACCATCAAAATATGATTGATAATAGGTTTATCTACTGCGAACTGGATAAATCCTCTCATTGTTACTCCTCATCATTGATAACAAAAATAGTATCAGTCACTTGATTTTTATATTTGAGTGCTTCAACATTTTCTTCTAACATCACACCTTCAGCTTTGAGTGCTTCAACTTCTCTCGTCATGTTATTGACTATTTTACTCTCATAATAAATTTGATTACTTAAATATATTTTTATCATCGTAAGAATCAAAACAATACTCATTGCCATCACAATCACAGCAACCATACCAAAAGTGATGCCATTCTCTTTTTTTATTTTATTTGCTGTCATTTTTGAACCTAAAGCTTCTTAATTTAGCTGATCTACTTCGGGGGTTTATCTTAAGCTCTTCTTTTGTTGCCGTAACTGGCTTACGTACAAGGGCTTTTCCCAATGCATGGTTTTTACCACAGGTACATCGCATCGCCTGGGGATCACAGATACATGCCATTGCCCATTTTTTAAATCTATTTTTTACTAGCCTATCTTCCAAAGAATGAAAAGTGATAAGAGAAATCACTTCCCCCTCATAGTGCTTTTGTTCTATGGCATCAAGCAATCCTTCTATCTCCCCTAATTCATTGTTCACCTCGATGCGAATCGCTTGGAACATTAATGTTGCAGGATGTATCTTCCCCCCAGAAGGAATGACAGACTTTGCTATTTCACTGAGTTCTAGTGCACTTTGTATTGGTGCTTTTGCTCTTGCTTCCAGCACAGCACCTGCAAGCTTTTTATAACTTCGTACCTCTCCATACGCATCAAAGATGTATTCAAGTTTATCTTGTGGATAGGTATTGACAACTTCATAGGCACTGAGTGGAGCATTGGCATCCATACGCATATCAAGTGTCTCAGAATGAAAAGAAAAACCTCTTTCCATCTTGTCTAACTGTAAAGAAGATACCCCAAAATCTGCTAACAATGCCGTAATCGGTGCTTCTACTAAAGAAGGAAGCACTTTGGCAAATGTGCCTTTATAAAGATGACTTCGTTCATCAAATGGTTCTAGTCTTTTTTTTGAAAATGCCAGAGCCTCATCATCTCTATCGATACCTATATGCTTTAAGTGTGCATACTTTGCTAACATTTCAGAACTATGCCCTGCATACCCTAAAGTACAATCTACAAAATACCCTTCAGATACATCACTAAAACTCGCTAAAACTTCATCTAAGAGTACAGGGATATGAGGTGTTTTCAAAAGATTCCTTCCGCAATTTTTAATTTTTAATTTTTAATTTTTAATTTAACCGTTATAATACCTAAATAATCCTAACAAAGGTTTCTTAATCATGGACAAGCACCTCATTGATGATATTAAACATATCTCTCTTTCGCTCTTTAACAAAAACTTTTTTTCTGTATATCATGGTTCTATTTCTGCACGTATGAGTATGAGTGCATTTATTATTAACTCTAAAGATACAATCTTAGATGAAGTCACAGAAGAATCACTTGTAAAGCTTGATTGTCAAAAACGAGACTACAGATGGAACTTGGCAAACTCTGATGTCCATATACATGAACATATCTACGAAACCATTCCCAATGCCAAATATGTAAGTTATACTATGCCCCCCTATGCTACTGCCTATTCTCTCAAGCATGGGAAAGTTTCTCCAGCAGACTATTATGGTCGTAAAGTCTTAGGTGAAGTCATCGTTTATGACCCCAAAAACATTGATGACTGGCTCGAACGTGCCCCCTATGAAATACCACGATTTTTTCAAAAACATGACACACATTTATTGCTTATCAAAGGGTTTGGACTTATCTCTTATGATAGAGATATTACGGAGATGGCAAAGAAAATTTCAATTTTAGAAAACTCTTGTAGATTACTGGCATTGTCTGCAAACTTGTAAAGCAGTTTTGTAAAGCAGTTTTCTGTTATACTTGTCAATCTATTATTATGGGGATGATATATGAATCAGACTAAAAAACGCTTGGCTATCATCAAACTTGCTATTTCGATGACAGACACAGAGACCATACAACTTCAAGTACTTAAGCTCGGTTTACTCAAAACTGACAGCAAAATGAGAGAGATACTCTCTATGCTTAACGAGCACAATTATGCCCAGGCACAAAGACTTATTTCTCGTTATATAGAAGCACCAAATGACACAATTGTGCAAAGAACTTCCCAAGTAGAAGCGTTGAGAAAAGAAGAAGTTTCTATGCCTAGCCCAGAAGAGGCAATGATAGAACGTAAAGAAGAAAGAACAGAAGAACCAATAAAACCACTTACCTTGCAAGAGAAAATACAGCAAGCCAAAGAAAAAGCCATTATAGAAGAATTTGAACTCTTTACAGAAGAGCCAGAAGAAAATACAGAAGTCATGCAAGAAGAGGTCAATTATGATGCCCTTCTTGATATTGCGCCTAAACCTAAACAAATGTCTAAAGAAAACATCAACTATGATGCCCTGCTCAATGTAGAGGCAGATGATGTTTTAGTAGACAATATCACCTTAGACATATCAGAAAATCAAGAAGATACATTTTTTAAAGAAGCACACACGACAACATCTCAGGAAACTCAGGTAGACAATTTTTTCCATGAGATAGAGACGTCCAAGCAGCAAACAGAAACTTCCACACTAAATGCGATAGCAGAAGAAAAACACTCTCAGGAAAAAGCAATACCTACGACAGAGAAAGAAGCAGAACAAACAGCAGTTACACATTATCCAGCTATCTCGTATATTGATCAAAAATTTAAAAATATGTACAATCAATACCCCCCTACACATACAAGCAATGATTCTTTTTCTTCTGTTGACACATGGTTACTAAAAATTTCCAATGATGGCTACAGTGAAACAGAAATTGAAGCCATGATTAAAAAGACAGAGCAACTCAGTCAAACCAATAAAGCTGAAGCCGCACAACTCTTGCTTATCACCGCAGCTACACAATCTCAATATGCACACTTTAGACTTGCACGTGCTTTATTTAAGGGTGAAATACTACAAAAAAACCTTGCTGAAGCATTTACAATTATCAACCGTTTAGCAGTCAATGATGATTACCCTGAAGCAATATGTGATTTAGCACAATTTTATGAAAAAGGAATAGGCATTAGCAAAGACAAAAAAAAGGCTGAAGCACTTTACAAAGAAGCTATGGATTTAGGTATTCAAAGAGCAATAGACCATTATGAACGGGTACGCAAAGAAAATAAAGGACTCTTCTCAGTGTTTAAAAAGTAAGATTAAAGTTGTTGGATTCCTTCATACGCAACTTTTATCATCTTGTCAATCTCTTTTCTTGCTATGGTATAAGGTGGCATGAAGTAAATCACATGCCCTAATGGTCGAAGTAGTACCCCTTGTGACAATGCATATTCATACATACGTAAGCCAATACGTTCTTTTACATCATAGCCTTGAAGTTCTATGGCTGTGACCATCCCTTGCTGTCTTACTTCTTTTACATTTGACAATGCCTTAAATTTTTCTACTTCCCCTTTGATATATAATGCTTTTTTTTCATTTTCTTCTAAAATAGCATTTTTTTCAAATATTTCTAAAGTTGCCAATGCCGCTGCACAAGCAAGCGGATTACCGGTATAAGAGTGAGAATGTAAAAAGGCTTTATATTCATTATAATCACAATAAAAAGCATGATAAACATCATCTGTTGTCATGACTACAGAAAGGGGCAAATATCCTCCAGTAAGCCCTTTAGAAAGTGTCATAAAGTCTGGTGAAATATCTGCATGTTCACAAGCAAACATTTTTCCTGTACGTCCAAACCCAGTCATGATTTCATCTGCAATGAGATGCACATCATATTTCTGCGTTAATGCTCTTGCTCCTATGAGGTATGCTGGGTGATACATATGCATGCCTCCCGCCCCTTGAATCAGCGGTTCTAGGATTAGTGCTGCTATCTCATCTGCATACTTTTCCAGTACAGTTTCCAATTCTACCAATGCACTCTTCGCTGCTGCAATACTTTGATCTTTAGGCACACTTACTTGCCTATTGGCAATCAGCAATGGTTCGTAGGTCTCTTTATAAAGTGCCACATCCCCTACAGATAAAGCACCTATTGTTTCACCATGATAAGAGTTAGTCAATGAAAGAAAAACTGGTTTACGTTTTCCTAAATTTAAATGGTAATGATAACTCATTTTTAATGCTGCTTCTACCGCAGACGAACCATTATCAACATAAAATACTTTTTGGAGTGCCTTAGGCGTCATGTCTACTAGTTTATGTGCAAGTTCAACTGCAGGTTCATGTGTAAAACCTGCTAAAAGTACATGCTCCAAGGTATCAAGCTGTGCTTTTATTTTGTCACTAATCAAAGGGTTTGCATGTCCAAAAAGATTCACCCACCATGAACTCACAGCATCAATATACGCCTTATCCTCAAAATCATAGAGGAACACACCTTTACCCGATTTGATGGGAATAAGGGGTAAAGTTTCATGGTCTTTCATTTGTGTACATGGATGCCAAATCACTTCCAAGTCACGCTGCATCATTTCAGAATTTTTTACTGCCATTATAGATATATACTCCAATTCAATTACAATTAACCACAACTTTACTAAAATATTACAAATTTTTAGATTAAGGGCAGATACAATATGATTAGTTGGATGCAAAAACACAATAAATACCTCGTATGGACCATATGGATAGCCACCATAGCATTTATTGGTGCAGGTTTCGTTGGTTGGGGTAGCTATAGCTTTGGCTCAAAAGCAGGTAATGTTGCAAAAGTAGGAAACATAGAGATTAAACAATCAAAACTCAATATGGTCTATAGCAATATCTATGGACAATATAACCAAATGCTCAAAGGTAAACTTGATGATAAGAAAGCCAAAGAGATGGGTCTTATCAAACAAGCTTTCTCCACTATCGTAACACAAGCAAAAATATTGAATTTTGCACAAGACATGGGTATCGTTGTGTCAGATGATGAATTAGTACAAAAACTTGAAGCAATACAAGGGTTTCAAAAAGATGGTAAATTCAGTAAAGAGATTTATAATACCTACTTACAGTCACAACGTTTAAAAGCAAAAGATTTTGAAGCTTCTCTTAAAGAAGAACTTATTATCAATAAAACCTTGGCTCTTCTGGAAACAAAAAGTCTTCCACTTGAAATAGAAGCACTCGGGGCAGCCATGAATGTAGCAGATAAGATAGCCTACAAAGTATTAACTACCGCAGATGTACCCTATGTTTCAGATGCTGCAAAAGTCAAAGCATTTTGGGAAGCACAAAAAGACAATTATATGACAGAGAAAAAATATAATCTCTCTTTCATATGGACAGAAAGTAACCAAGCTACAGTCACGGATGAAGAGCTTAAAAATTATTATGATGCAAATAGTTTTAACTACACAGATGCAAAAGGGAAACAACTTACATTTGATGAAGCAAAAAGTACTGTCACAAAAGATTTAAAACTTAAGAAAACTAAAAAGTCTGCACAAAAAGCATATATTGCCTTCAAAAAAGGGAAAATGAAAAGTTCAGAAACAATGACACTTCCTGTAGGTGATCTAAAGTTGACACCTATGCTATGGAATGAAATAGAAAGTAAAAGTGTCGGTGACATTTTGAAACCTAAAGTAGTGGGTGAACAGTATGTAACTGTAAAGATCAATAAAATGATACAACCCCAAGTTATGACCTTTGAACAAGCCAAAGAAAAAGTGACAACTGCCTATGATTTGCAAGCAAAAAAAGAGGCTCTTTTAGCACTTGCTGAGTCAACACTCTCACACCTTGATGATAGCAATCTTACGGTATCTGACTTTATTACTTTCACAAACCGTGACAACATCAAATCATTAAATTCACAAGAAAGTTTACAATTTTTACAAAAACTCTTTACATCTAATAAAGAAAAAGGTATCATTAGCGTATTGGATAAGGTAATAGTTTATAATATCATTGAACAAAAACTCTTATCTGTAGATGAAAATCAGACAGATTTTGTAAAACAAACTGTCAACCAAATGAAGAAAAAAACATTTGAATCTAACTTCTTACGAATGTTAGATAAACAATATCCTACGGAAGTCTATATGGGAGGACTTATAAATTGAGTGAAACAATCTTAGCTATAGATATCGGTTCAACAAAAATATGTGCGATTATAGCTGAGATTGAAGACTCAAAAGTCAAAATCCAGGGACATGGCATTGCAAAATCTCAAGGGATTAAAAAAGGTGCCATTACCAATATTGAACTAGCATCTAAAGCAATCAAAAAAGCAATTGCTGATGCCAAACGTATTGCAGGTTCAAACCTCACTTCAGCAACAGTCTCTATCTCCAATGCATATGCCAAATCTTTAAACTCTACAGGTGTTGTCAATATACCACACAAAGACATTTCTATCAAAGAAATCAATCGTGTAATGCAAACAGCTCTTTATAATGCCAATGTACCCAATGAATATGAAGTGATTCATGTATTGCCTTATAACTTTAGAGTAGATGACCAAGATTTCATTGAAGATCCATTTGGTATGAATGCTTCTCGTATGGAAGTAGATGTCAACATTATCATGACACAAAAATCAAACCTTTCCAATCTTAAGAAAGCAGTACGTTCTGCTGGTGTTGAAATAGATGGGATTGTCCTTTCTGGTTATGCTTCTGCTATCGCTACCATGGATGCAGACGAAAAAGAACTAGGTGTTGCAGTAATTGACCTTGGAGGTCAAACATCAAACTTAGTCATACACACAGGTAACTCCATCAGATATAATGACTTTTTAGGTGTGGGTTCAAACCATATAACCAATGACCTTTCTATGGCATTACACACACCACTGCAAATCGCAGAAAATGTCAAGATACGTCATGGTAACCTCATTGAGACAAGCAATGAAGTGATAGAACTTCCTATCATCGGTGATGAAGAAAATCGTAACAATGTCTCTTTAGAGATTGTACACTCTGTCATCTTCTCTCGTGTAGAAGAAGCACTTATGATACTGGCTAACTCTCTTGAAAAGTCTGCATTAAAAGAACAGATAGGTGCAGGTATTATCCTGACTGGCGGGATGACTAAACTCAAAGGCATTAGAGAATTAGCACAGTCTATCTTCCCTGCCATGCCTGTACGTGTAGGGAAACCAAGTAATGATATAGATGGTCTTTTTGATGAACTTAAAGACCCTGCTTATTCGACCGTACTTGGATTGCTCCTCTACAAAGCAGGAGAACACACACCGTACGAGATAGATTTCCAGCAAGAATTACTACACTCTAAAGATGTTCAGCAAGAAAATCTTAGTGATATCAAAATTGCAAATACAATCAATGAAGTAGAAGATATCAAATTGACAAAACAGAAAAGAGATACAAAAATAGAGAAACAACAAAAAAATGCACCTGTAGATCCAGATGCATTCTCTTTTGATGATTTACCAGATATCTCTGAAGAGAATAACAATCCTATTAAGAAGTTGGCCAATTGGGCAAAACAACTTTTTTAATGGGACAAGTATAACCACATCACATAAAGGGGAAGAAGATGGAAGAATTTGAAATAGACATAGTCGAAACAAAATGTCATACAAATGGCGCAAAGATAAAAGCAATCGGCGTTGGTGGCGGCGGTGGTAACATGATTAACCACATGATACAAGAGGGGATCCATAGTATTGATCTTATTGTAGCCAATACAGATGCACAAGCACTTGACAGTTCTCTTGCACCTTATAAAATGCAACTGGGTATGAATGCAACAAGAGGTCTTGGTGCAGGTATGGTTCCAGACAAAGGTAGAGAAGCTGCACTAGAGAGCTTTGAAGACATCAAAGAAATGCTTGAAGGTTCAGACATTGTCTTTATCTCTGCAGGTCTTGGTGGGGGTACTGGGACAGGTGCTGCACCTATTATTGCTCAAGCAGCAAAAGAGATTGGTGCGCTGACAGTTTCTATCGTCACAAGTCCATTTAAGTTTGAAGGTCGTAAAAGAACCAAACTTGCAAAAGAAGGTCTAGAAGAACTTAAACGTGAAAGTGATTCTATCATCGTTGTACCAAATGAAAAACTTCTTTCTATCGTAGAGAAGAACCTTGGTATTAAAGAGAGTTTTAGAATGGTAGATGACATTCTAGCTCAAGCTGTGGGCGGTATTTCAAAAGTGATTCTTTCTCATGGAGAAAATGACATTAACCTTGACTTTGCCGATGTGAAAACAGTAATGTCTCATAGAGGTTTAGCACTTATGGGTGCCGGATATTCAGTAGGTACAAATGCAGCTTACGATGCAGCAAAAGCAGCTATCGAGTCTCCACTTCTTGACAACATCTCTATTGATGGTGCTATGGGTGTTCTTGTACACTTTGACATTCACCCAGATTATCCTATTATGGAAATCGGTGAAGCGATGAGCATCGTTGAAGAATCTGCAGATGAAGATGCATCTGTTATCTTTGGTACCACCACAAATGAGAACATGGAACTCGACGAAGTTCGTATCACTATAGTTGCGACTGGGTTTGAAGACAAAAATGCTATTGCTGAACCTACTACAGTAAAAAAGCAAGAAACACTTCTTAGCTCAAATGCACATAACATCAACACTATTTCATCACTTGGTGGTAGAAAAGTTGTAGGTGGCTATGATGAAAGTGAAGATATTTTAGATGTACCAACATTTCTAAGAAAGCAAATGGACTAAGACAACTTAGTTCTAACACTTTCTACCCCTTTTTATAACAAAGAGACGCTTCCCCTCTTTGTTTTTTCTATCCTGATTCCCTCTCTAAGTATTAACCATTTTTTGCTATGATACTCTAAACATTTTTTAGGATAAATCATGAAATATATTACAACACTTTCAGCACTTACTGCAACGGGTTTGGCAACTGTACTTGCCACTGGCGTAACAGGCTGTACACAGCAACAACAAGAACAACAAGCCAAAGGTGCCTTTGTCATCATAGAAGAAACAGCCCCAGGACGTTATAAAATTAAAGATGAATTCCCAGCAGATGAAACACGCATCGTACTCAAGCAACTTGACGGTGTAGAACGTGTACTCACACAAGCTGAGATGGATGCACTTGTCAAAGAAGAAGCAGCTAAAATTGACAATGGAACATCTAATCTGACCAAAGAAAATGCACAAATGTCACAGCAGGGTGGTATGGGATTGGGCGAAGTACTACTCTCAAGTATCGCAGGTGCGATGATAGGTTCTTGGATAGGAAACAGACTTTTTGGAAACCAAAATTTCCAAAACAACCGTAAAGCAGGATACAAATCTCCTTCAACATACAACAGAAGTAAAAACTCTTTTAACAAACCTAGAAAATCAAGTACAAAAAAAGGTGGCTTTTTCGGTAATAAAAAAACCTCAAGCCGTGGTGGATTCTTCGGTGGTTAAATTACAAAAGACGACACCTCTTAGTACCGAATATCTGGAATCCCTAGGCTTTGTTTGGCACACAGATTCAGATGAGAGCTCTTACATTTCGGATGAGTTGGTACTACTCACTGAACAAGAAGCAGAAGCTTACTACAAAGCTACTAACGAACTATACGACATGTATGTAGAAGCTGCAGAACATGTAGTAGAAAACAACCTCTTTCATGAGATAGGCATCCCTTTTAACCTTGTTGAAGCCATCGAAGAGTCATGGGAAAACGATGTACATTGGCATCTTTATGGACGTTTTGACTTAGCAGGTGGCTTAGATGGTAAACCTATCAAACTTTTAGAGTTTAATGCGGACACTCCTACAGCACTTTTTGAAACAGCCATCGTACAATGGGCAATACTCAAACAAAATAACATGGAAGAATCCAGCCAATTTAATGCTACCTACGAAGCCTTAATAGATAACTTTAAAAGACTTGTCACTTTAGAAGAAGATGTCTCTAACTTTGAAGAGAAGTATGATGGGTGGAACTTCCTCTTTACCTCTGTAAAAGGAAACTCAGAAGAAGAGAACACCGTAAGGCTCCTACAGCACATAGCCAATGAAGCAGGATACAACACAGAATTTGCCTACATTGATGACATAGAATTTGACTCTGAGGAAGGTATTTTCTACAACGACACCAACTACGAACTCTGGTTTAAGCTCATTCCTTGGGAAGACATAGCCTTAGAAGAGTCCGACTTGGCGATGTTACTTGCCAACATCATTAAAAACCAAAAAGCCATCATCTTTAACCCAGCCTACACCCTGCTCTTCCAAAGTAAAGGACTTCTCAAAATCCTCTGGGACTTGTATCCTAACCATCCGTTACTGCTAGAGAGCTCTTTTGAGCCATTAGAAGGACAAAAACAGGTAAAAAAACCTTTCTTTGGGCGAGAAGGAGGAAATGTAAGTATCTTAGATGAAAATGCCTCAGAACTCGAATCTGTAGATGGTGACTATGCCAACCATAAAATGCTTTACCAAGCTTATACAGAATTAAATACCGATGCAAACGGTGACAGTTATCAAGCGGGTGTATTTTATGCTTATGAAGCTTGTGGACTTGGATTTAGAAAAGGTGGGAAGATTTTAGATAATATGTCTAAGTTTGTGGGGCATATCGTCTCGTAGGGTGCGTTTTCCAACGCACCCCGTACGGAAATTTTATATACAGTCAAACTTTTGCCGTAAGGGCTAAAATACTTGACTGATTCAAAGGTGCGGTAGCAACCGCACCCTACCAAATATTATCTATTAGGTTATAATATTTTAAAGATATTATTTAAGGAATTAGATGAAAGAGTTATTACAATCTAAAGATAAAGTGATTCGTGAGATAGAAAATGCTTTTTCTCATGTAAAACTAGGTAATGGAATAGGCTTATGGGAAGCACAAGCTATTGATGACTATGCGTCAAACGAGGAACAAAAACTTGCTCGAGATAAAGATGAGAAAAAAGACTGGAAGTCATTAAATTCTAATGTTTTACAAAAATGTAATAGTAGCCTTTCATTTTTTGATGCGGAAGGGATGAAATTTCACTTACCAGCTTTTATTATTGCTAGCATGAACAATACTAATATGCTTGATCCAATATTTCATTTAACATATCTTTCTTCTTATACTAAAGAGCAATTATCAGCATTAAATACTATTCAAAGAAAAGCAATAATCACTTATCTTAAATGGTGCCTTTCTAATATTGATTATGAATTTGAACACAACAATATAGAAATTGCATTAAACCTATACTGGGAAAAATGAATACTGGATTTATACGATAGATATTATTATCTATTAATTCGGTTCCATCCCTACCCCACACTCCACCTGCACAATCTCAACTTCATCTACATCAATCCTTGCAGCAGTAAGCTTACCACCCCATAGACACCCAGTATCTAAAGCAAGTACATTCTCATCATGATAAAACCCTAGTGTAGACCAGTGCCCAAAGATGATTTTGAGGTCTATATCTGCGCGGTTCTCACACTCAAACCAAGGCTTAAGGCCTTTTTCACGAAGTGCATCTGTTGGTGCACCTTTTTGGTCGAAGTCTAGTTTATGGTCATTGTAACAGAAACGCATACGTGTAAAAGCACCCATAATATATCGGTCTATATCTAAACTACTAGCCGTTCTGTCAAACTTTTTTGAGCCCTCTTTGAACATTGCTTTGAGCCAAGTTTTTGCATCATGACTTTGTAATTTTGTTTCAACTCTTTTTGCATAGCGAAGTGCCATGCCCAAATCAAACTCAGGAGAGATACCTGCATGTGCCATGCAGTAGCCTAGTTGATAATCCACATGCAAAAATTTCTGCTCTCTAAGCCAATCTATGAGCTTTTTAGCATCAGGAGAGGCAAGTATAGGGTCAATAGTTGGATTGGATTTTTTGATGCCATAATAGGCTGCTATAAGGGCAATATCATGATTACCTAAAACAACTTTAATACTATCACGAATACTATATAGATAATAGAGTGTCTCCAATGAGTCTTCACCCCTGTTGACAAGGTCTCCCGCAATCCATAGTGTATCATGAGTGGGGGTGAATTCTATTTTGTCCAAGAGTTCCATAAGAGAACCATGACATCCCTGTATATCTCCAATAGCCCAAACTGCCATTAGACATATCCTAAGGCTTTTTTATAAGCCAAAACTTTATCTTCAAACTTCATCGCTGCATAGGCTGATGAGGGGGAAGGTAGATAGACTGTTTCTATCTCTAAGTGAGAGAAGTGGGTTTTAAAAAGTGCTTCAGATTTTTTACCTGTAAAGGCTAGTTTTTTGATGCTGGGATGCGCTTCTAAAAAACCTGCGATGTCATTGACCTCTTCATTTTCCAAAGAGCTGTCAAGTGAGTTGTCACGAGAACACTCTCTGACCATATCCCAAAGCCCCAACTTCGCCTCTTTGAGTAACCAAAGTTTTTGGTCACGGTTGTTTATGGGGTAGGTTGTCACCTCTTCTAAAATCTTCCAAAACTTATTACTAGGATGTGCGTAATAAAAGTTATTTTCAAAAGACTTGATACTTGGGAATGAACCGAGTATCAAAGTTTCTGTATCTTTAAAGACAATAGGGTCAAATGGATGTTCTAATATATCGTGATTCATAGTATTTCTATTTACATGCCTTACGCATATTTTGCACTATCAAGACTAAAAGAGACAAAGCCAAAATCTTAGAATTTATTTCTGAACCTTTATGGGTATTGAGAAAGGCCACCGACTTAGTTACGGCTTCACCCTGCAGCTGCATAGCGATGATGTCTGGTAAGTAGTATTGTGAAAAGAGTAATGCTGTAGCCAAGACAAAAAAGGTTGCCA